>DHGB01000062.1 GCA_002402535.1 Candidatus Shapirobacteria bacterium UBA4809 | reverse complement strand
GGTTTCGGTTTCATTTTCACGCTCAGTATCGTCCTCAAGGCGGTAGGTAGTGCCAGTTTCTGGGGTTGAAGCTTCGAAAAATCGACAGTCGCTAATAGCTTCAAGGCGGTGAATGGTACCAGGGGTAATGGTGTAGCCTTGATTTTTAATCATTTTTTCGGTTGTTAGAGTTGATTGATCTTGGCCCCAAATAATATTGGCCTGTCCCGAGAAAAGGCAAAGAGTCTCGAGTTTTTGATCGTGGTATTGGAGAGATAAGCGTTTGCCAGCCTTTATTTCTAAAATTTTGGCAGTGTAAGGAAGATCGGGAGTGCTCAAGATTATTTCCTGACCCCAGGGTTTGTCAATGATTTGGGCAGTCATATAAAAAATAATAGCAGAAATTAGGGCCCGGAGTCGATAAGAGAAAGGATTATTCTTTCCAAACAGTTTTCTTTGAATTCTAGTAGTTTGCCAGTTTTTGAACGATAATCAAGTTTAATTAAATTTAAATAGGTTTCTTTTAATGAGGTGGTGGAAAATTTTGAATAAGTGGTTAGTTGACGTCGAAGATGATTTTTAAACCAAAACAGGATTAATTCAAAGGGTAAAATAGAGACTAAATTTTGATATTTTTTAACAAATTCGTTTTTATTTTGAGGTCGAATTGAATCGAGAGTACTAAATAATACTTCCGGTAAGACAAAAATTTTGACCGTTGATTTGGGAAATAATTTAAGTTTAACAGTTTCAATTTTTTTATCCTGCCAAAATAAATAATCTAAATTTGGACGAGAATTGATTAATTTGGAGACAGCCTCAAGTTGGGGTTTTAAGAGAGAAAAGAGATTTTCGATTATAACCACTTTTGTTTCTGAAAAAAGAGAAGGGGTGTTAATAAAACGATTTAGAGAATCAATTTCTAGATTTTTGCTATTTTGGTGGAACTTTTCGTGTAGTTTATAATTATTCAAAAGTTCGGAAAATTCATTATAGCTTTGAGAGGTGTGGTTCCCATGAAAAATATAAATCACAATGAAAGTATATCAAGCAAATTGGTATATAATAAAAATCTGAAAATAAATGAAAATTAAAATAATTACCATAAATTGTTTCGATTCTCCCTTGTCACCCAAGAGAACAGATAGAATTAATCATCTTGTATCGGAAATAATTAAATTAGACGGTGATGTAATTTGCTTTCAAGAACTAATTTTTTTAAAAAGGGTTAAAAGGATTTCAAAAAGTTTTGAAAGATTAGGCTATTATTCTTTTTTTAATCCGAGAAAAAAATTAAATAGAGGTGGTCTTTTCTTTGTTTCTAAGTATCCGATTGTGAGTAGTGAATATATCAAATTTAATAGCCAAGGTACCTCCATTTCTTTTCAATTAACTGATCGGTTTCTAAAAAAAGGCTATCAAAAAATTAGATTGGAGATTGAGGGAAAAATAGTGACTGTAATAAATACTCACCTAGTAAGTCTTTATAAAAATGTTTCTTCTAAAGAAAAAAGAGTTTTATTAAAGCAGTTTTCAGAGCTATTAAATAATTTGAATTTAGAAAAAGAAAAAGTAATTGTGGCGGGAGATTTTAATATTTCTTTTACCGATAGTATGTACCAACAGTTTGAGGAAAAGACAAATTTATATGACCCTTTACGAGGGAAAGAGATCGTTACAGTTTCCAAAGAAAATACCCAAAGAAAAAACTTTTATAAAATTAGAAAAGATTCTCGGATTGACTATATTTTACTTTCAAAAGATTTGAAGAATATTAGCCATAAAGTGATTCTAAAGGATCTTTACCGGCTGAAAAGAAAAAACATCCATCTTTCTGATCATTTTGGTCTGATGATGGAAGTGGAGGATTAAAAACGAATTGTGACTCCAGTGGGAGTCGAACCCACGATTGCCTGGATGAAAGCCAGGAGTCCTAGGCCACTAGACGATGGAGCCGTGGCTGCTTATTTTAGCAAATTATTGGACTTTCTAGTAGATTTTAAAATAATTAAGCCAATAAAGATAAATAATAGAGAAATAACTTGAGCTATTTTAAAAGAGCTAACTTGCCAGGTATCATTTCGAAAAAATTCAATAAAAAATCTGATCGAGCCGTAACCAATTAAATATAATGCGGTAGAACTATAGTTCTTTAGAGCTTCAGACTTAATAATAAAAAATAAAATTAAATTTAAAGATGCTTCGAGCCACCAGACGGGGATTTCATGATTAAAAAAATTACCGATTCTGCCGATAGCCTGACATAGAGGGAGGATGGGAGTAATTGAATCTAAGATTTTTAGAAACGAGATTCGGGAAAAGAGAGAAAAGAAAAAAATATAAAGTATTCCACCAATGAGGGCACCGTAAATACCAAGTCCCCCATTCCAGGTGGCATAAATTTGATTGGTATTTTGGGAATAATAATTCCAGTAGTCGATAACATGATAAAGTCTGGCACCAATAATCGAAAAAAATAAAAGAGAATAAATAAAAAAATTTTCTTTTGTTTTGGAAATAACTTTTTGATTTCGACTAAAGTGGTTAATCCCGATGATAATGCTAACGCCGATAATTAAGCCGTAGAGATGCATTAAGTGGGCCCTGCGAGGATCGGACTCGCGACCAATTGCTTAAAAGGCAACTGCTCTACCACTGAGCTAAGGACCCTTAATAAATTTTTAATTATCAATTTTCAATTTTCAATATAAGAAAAGAAAATGAAGAAAAGAAAAGTTTTGTTTAAATACCTCTGGTGTGGGGATTACGCAAAAAATAAAGTTTGGCTCGACGGAGAAGACGTTTTGGACTACGCATTTTTTTGATTGAGGCAATCCAAGGAGAATTAATTGGAAAGATACGTTCAACCCTAACACCATCGCTGGCGTTTTTAGCAACTAAAAAGTTTTTATTTTCAGTCGTACCACTAATTGACATAATGATGCCGTCAAAGGCTTGGAGTCTCTCTTTGTCTTTTTCCTTAATTTTATAATTAACTTTGACAGTATCCCCGACATGGAATTCTGTGTCTTGATGAGTAAACTTAATGGCCATAAAAAAATAATCTATAAACTTTGGTATTTTATATTAATTTACGTAGGCAATCAATATCTAAGAAAAGGATGGGAAAAATATTTCATCAATTTGCGTCTTAAGATTGTCATTGTAATTGACTCCATAGGATAGAGGTAATTCTTTGCCGTTTGGGAGAATAATTAAACCACGATGGCCATTTTGATTTTTTTTAAGAAGACGATCAAGATCCATGAGTTGAGATTGGGAGGTACCGGGTGGTACTTTAATGACAAAATCGTAAGTAGACTTAGTTTTAGGTGCAGAGGTGGAGAGTAAATCGATAAGAACTGATTTAGTGTCATCTCGGAGTGAAATTTTGCCTTCGAAATAAAAGGCTTTATTTTCTTCAATAATATTTTTGTATGTTTCATAAGCCTGAGGAAAAATAACGGCTTCTATCTGGCCACTATCGTCCCCGAGGGTGAGAAAAGCCATTTGGGCATTATTCTTTTTAGTTCTAATATTTTTGCATTTATGAATTATGGCGACAAATTTAACCTGGCTATTATTATTTTTCCCTTGAAGATCACTTATTTTTAATAAATTAACTGAATTAAAGGAGGCCAAAATTTTACTGATAGGATTTTCAGTGACATAAACTCCAAGTAAATTTTTTTCTAAAGATAATTTTTCACTTTGAGGCATGGGCTCTACTTTCATGAAAATATCTTGAGGAATAACAGTGGGGGTGTCTGAGTTGTCAAAAAGACCAAACTGACCAGTGTCTTTTTTATTGTTAAGTTTACTGCACTGATTTCTAATTTCATCGACCGAGGCTAAAATAGCATTTCTTTCACCAAAGCTATCAAGGGCACCGACTTTTATTAGGCTTTCAAGGACTTTTTTGTTGACTTTTTGGGCATTACTTCGAAGACAAAAATCATGAAAATTTTTATAAATTCCATTTTGATTTCTTTCTTCGACAATCAAATCGATAGCAATATCGCCGACGTTTTTGATGGCAGAGAGGCCAACCCGAATGGCCAGATGATCTAAAGAATCGGGATTTTTTTCAAATTCAAAACCTTTTTGAGAATAATTGATATCGGGAGGGAGAATAATAATCCCCATGGAGCGGCATTCTTCGATGCCAGCACTAACCTTTTCGATATCGTTGGCCTCGGCAGTCAAGAGGGCACACATGTATTCAACTGGGTAATTGGCCTTCATATAGGCGGTTCGATAGGCCAACATACCATAAGAGGCGGCGTGAGCTTTGTTAAAACCATAGGAAGTAAAGGGTTCAATTAATTTAAATACTTCCTCAGCTTTGTTTTTTGAATAGCCATTTTTAACGCAACCATCAATAAATTTAATTTTTTGAGCCGCCATTTCTTCAGGAATCTTTTTACCGATAGCTTTTCTAAATTTATCGACCTCTGTCCAGGAATAACCGGCCAGTTCGATGGCGGTATAAAGACAGTCATCCTGGTAGACGAGCAGGCCATAAGAGCTTTTTAAAAATTTCTCCATTTTAGGGTCAAAATAGGAAATTTTTTCTGGATGTTTTTTTCTTTCAATATACTGCGGAATGATAGCCATGGGGCCGGGGCGATAAAGAGCGACCATGGCCATTAAATCTTCAACCCGATTGGGTTTTAGTTCTTTAAGCCACTTGGTCATTCCCTCCCCGCTGAGCTGAAATGTGCCCATAGTTCTACCGGCAGAGAGCATAGTAAAAGTTTTTTGATCATCAAGAGGAATTTTTCGGAGATTGATTTCAAGATCCCTGGTTTTGCGAACATTAATAATGGCTTGACGTAAAAAAGAAAGATTTCTGATTCCTAAAATATCGAATTTAATTAAGCCGACATCTTCGCAGGCGTGCATTTCGTACTGAGTAATCGGTTTTTCGCCTCCAGTTTCGGTTTGAGTTGGAGAAAAATCATTAATTTTGGTTGGTGAAATGACGATAGCACAGGCATGAACAGAGATATGTCGGGCACAGCCTTCAATTTGTTTGGCTGTGTCGAGAATTTTTTTGGAATCAGAATCGGTGTTGTAAAGTTGTTTTAAATCCAAGGTTGTATCTAGCGCTTTATCGATACTCATGGGAAAACCTTGTGAGCCCATAGGAATTAATTTACTGATTTTATCGCCAACAGCGTATTCGTATCCAAGGACTCGGGCGGTGTCGCGGACAGCCCCTCTGGCCATCATTCGGCCAAAGGTACAGATTTGGGCAAAAGAATCAGTTCCATATTGTTCAATAATGTGGAAAAGCATTTGTTGGCGCTGGTCATCGGCAATATCAAGATCAATATCGGGAGGTGAGGGCCGATCTATATTTAGAAAACGTTCAAAGGGAAGGTTATAAATCAGGGGGTCAACAGTGACAATCCCAAGGACGAAAGAGACTAGAGAGCCTCCGGCACTACCCCTGGTGTTAGTGGGGGTGTCATTTTTTTCGCACCAATCAATAAAATCGCGCATGATTAAAAAATAAGCGGCGTAGCCCTTGGAGCAGATAACATTTAGTTCATAGTCGAGACGTTCTTTTATTTCTGAGGTAATCTCTTTATAGTGCTCTTTGGCGCTAGAATAGACCATTTCAGTCAAAGTTTCTTCGGCGTTTTTACCCTCAGGGAGTTTAAATTTGGGAAAATACCATTTACCAATTTCAATATCAACATTGCATTTATCGGCTATTTTTTGAGTATTTTTAATACTTTCGGGATAATCCAAGAATTGCTCTGTCATTTCCTGCGGACTTTTGACGTAAAAATCAGGGGTTGAGGCCATACTAAGGCGATTTGGAGTGTTGATATTGGTTTGGGTGTTGATCATGACGAGTACGTCCTGAGCAAAGGCATCATCTGGTTTGAGGTAATGACAATCATTGGTAGCTACAAGAGGAATGCCTAATTCTCGGCTAATTTTGATGAGACCTTCGTTGGCTTTGTCTTGATCCTTAAGACCGGGGTGACGCTGAATTTCTAAATAATAATCTTCGCCAAAAAGGCCTTGAAATTTTTTAGCAGTATCTTTAGCCTTTTCGTAATTGTCATTTAAAATATTTTGAGCTACCTGTCCTTCCGTACAAGCTGAGAGACAGATTAAACCTTGGTGATATTTTTCCAAGGTCTCCCAATCAATTCGTGGTTTATAATAAAAACCCTCGAGGTAACCAACGCTGATTAGTTTCATTAAATTTTTGTAACCCTGATTATTTTTGGCGAGTAAAATTAGATGATAGTTTTTGCGATTTTGGGAAGTTTTTTCACATCTGGATTCAAGGCAAAAATAAACCTCGGAACCAATGATTGGTTTAATTTCTGCCTTAAGACAGGCTTTATAAAATTCAATCGCACCGTATAAATTACCATGATCAGTAATCGCGCAGGCGGTTCCCCCTTGTTCTTTAATTAAAGCAACGAGCTTTTTGATTTTTGAAAGTCCATCCAAAAGCGAATACTCGGTGTGAAGATGGAGGTTAACGAAAGACATAGTCTAATTATCAATTATCAATTATCAATTATCAATTGAGATGAAGTAAATCAAATCTAAAATATCTTAACAAAATGCGGTAATTACATCATGGCCTCGAGGGCGGCTATGCGGTCTTTGATGGGTGGGTGGGTGGAAAACATGGAAGCGAGTTTGTTGCCCTTAAAAGGGTTACTGATGTAAAGTGAGGCGGTGGCAGTCGAAGCTTGTTTAAAGGGGGTAGTATCGGAGTTTATTTTTTCTAAAGCGCTGATTAGTCCAGATGGCTGACGGGTTAAAGAAACGCTTGAGGCATCGGCAAAATATTCTCTTCGCCGTGAAATGGCTAATTGAATTAACTGAGCAATAATTGGAGCAAAAATAATCAAGACAAAACCAATTATCATTAGAATTCCCGAATTGTCACGATTATTATTATCTCTATCATTGCCTCTCCAAAGCATTTTTCGGCTCGAAAGATTGGTTAAAATTGATAAAGTTCCGATTAAGACGGAAACGAGAGTCATGAGCAAAATGTCGTAATTTTTTATATGTGAAAGTTCATGACCAATTACCCCCTCGAGTTCAGTTCGGTTAAGTTTGTTTAAAAGGCCGGTGGTGGCGCAAATGACAGCGTGTTTTGGGTCTCGTCCAGTGGCGAAGGCATTCATAGCATCAGATTCGATAACATAGATCTTGGGAACAGGAATCTTTGCCACAGAAGATAGATTTTCGGTTACGGTATAAAAATTAAAATATTTTTCCCTGGTAGCTGGTATAGCCTTATTTAAGGATAAGACTATTTTATCTCCTAAAAAATAACCACCCAAAGAGGTGGCCAAAGAATATACGATTGCAATGGGTAAAAAATATTGACTGTCAAATAAATAGCTAAGTAGATAACCTGTACCGACAATAAAGATAATGAATAAGGTAACGATTAGACCTGAGCGTTGACGATTATTTTGAATTTCCTGATAGAAAGAAGACATAAAAATAAAAAAAAATTCTAAAGTCTAAAATTTAANNTCTGGGTTTTTGGTTTCGGACTCAGAAACTGCGGTAATATCTTTAGATTCAGGTGTTTCTAAGCCAGTTTTTTTCTTAAAACCCATCAGAGGTGCCAGCCAAATGCCGGGAATGGTTGAAATTTTGACGTTGAAATCAGCTGAAAGGTCGATAAAGGTCCGCCGGGCGTACATAATTTTGTCAGCAGTATCGCGAAGCTCGTTCATCATATTGTTAATAAGACTTGAAGCCATTATTTGAGGATTAGACTCGGCGATAACTTGAAGTGAGCCCATAGTTTTGGTCAACATGGTCTGAGCCTTGTCAATGGCGCCAGGATCGTGGCTGTTGATGGCCTTGTCAATCATTTTACGGGCAGCGGTGAGATCTTCAAAAATATTTTTTTCGTGTTTCATATAGCCTTTGACTGATTCGATTAGATTGGGAATTAATTGACTTTGGCGCTTGAGCTGATTGCCAATTTCTTGAATGGCGGCGTTGATTCTAACCTCGGTGGTACGGAGACCGTTGAAAAAGCCGACTAAATAAAGAACAAGAAGGATGAGGATGACGATGGCGATTATCATATGATTAAATTATAACACTTTGTATTTTTCAAGTTCCCCTCCCCCAACCCTTTCCCGTGGGGGGATATATGTTAGATTTAAAAAATGATAAAACTTCTTTTCATCACTAAATTCATGCAAGATACCGCTTTTTATCTCTTTGATGCCATACTCAGAGAGGGAATAACCAAGTTTTAAGGCATGACGGCGGAGAAGGATGTTGTGCTGACGTGAACCAGTAAAATGCTGGAGGAGAGCACCAAAGGAAGAAACGGGTTTAACCATAAGGTCTATATGGATATCGTTTAGCAAGCGAAGACTGGCTTTATTTTTTCCCCGAGCGATAACTTCGACCATATCGGGATAAGTGAGAAAATAGTCAATGATATTTTGCGAATCGTTTGAAGCCGCGGCAATATCAATATCGCCAACACTGTCGCTTTGGCGACGAAGTGAGCCGAGGGTGACAAAATTAGTTTCAGGAAAACGAGACTGAAGATAAGAAATGATTTTACCAGCCAACTCTTTGGCTTTTTTGTAGGGCATTCTTTTTTGGCGACCGAGAAAAGAGAGAGTGTTATTTAAGATTGATTCTTCTGATTTTTCCCCAAAAGAAGGTATATTTCTAATTTTCCCTTTTTGACAATAAGTTACGAGCTGATCAAGAGCCCGGAGAGGATTTCGGGAAAATTTAAGAGTTTGGGTTAATTTATGAGCGATTAGAGGGCCGATACCGTTAATTTTTTCAAAGGTAAAAACTGCCGGGTGAATGTCGACAAAAATCTTTTTGAGTGAGGGGTAACTTTTGCCAGTTTTAAATAAATAGTCAATTTTTTTAAGAATTGAGGGACCGATGTGGGGAATGAGGTCGAGATTTCTCGGATCTTTTTGCCAGAGATCATAAAGCTTTTCGGGATAGTTTAAAATGGTTTCGGCAGCATTTTGATAGGCCATAATCCGAAAACGATTTTTGCCTTTTATTTCGTAAGCAATGGCAATTTTGGAGAGATATTCCGAGACCTGATAATTATTAAATTCTCTTGACATATTTAATTATAACTTTTGGTGCTATTTTAAAAATGAATTTGATGACTAAAGCTATTTATAAAGTAATTTAAATAAATAATAGATAAAAGAGCTAAGTTTTGCTATAGTACTGAGGCTAGAGGACCCGTGGTGCAGCGGTCTAGCACATCCGCCTGTCACGCGGAAGATCGTGGGTTCAAATCCCATCGGGTCCGCAAGTAGAATTTCTATTTTTAAGGATTTTTATTCTTAACTTTACTCTAAAATTCCGTCTAAATTTGCGTCATAAAGAATTTCTTCAGCTACTAGACGATAGTTTAAAATTTCTTTTTCACTGAACCAGAGTTTGATTTCTTTATTTGCTTCTTCAACAGAGCTGGAAGCGTGAATAATATTTCTAACAGCCCGAGAATCAGCATCAGCCGCACTGTAAGAATCTATAGTGTAATCACCACGGATGGTACCAGGGTTTGAAGCTAAAGGTTCTGTAGAGCCTGTAATTTTTCTAACAATACCAATAGCATTCATCCCCTGCCAGACCATAGCAACAATGGGACCACTGGTAATAAAATCTAATAGATTTTTTCGGACTTTTTCTGCAAATTCGATGGGGTCTTCAGTAGGAGGAATTAAGCCTTTAGCTTTGTAAGCTTCGATACTTTTAGTACCTGTTTTTAATGGCCATTCGGGATCGACAGAATAGTGTTTTAGAGCCAATTCTCGACTTGGAATAACCATTTTTAAAGCCACTAGTTTGAGACCACATTGTTCGTAACGCTTGATAACTTCACCGATGAGACTGCGCTGAACTCCGTCGGGTTTAACAATTACCAAGGTTTTTTCCTGTCTATTATCATAATTATTCATAGTGAGATATTTTGAGGCTTTGAGACTAGAATTTCAACTATTTAATTATATTGACATATTGATGTTTGTCGATATAATCTAAGTGTGGACAGAATTTATAAAGCTTTAGCAGAGGTAAATCGAAGAAAAATAATATTTTGGCTTAGAACTGGTGAATTAAACGTCAGTCAAATCGTAAAAAAACTTGATTTGAGCCAAGCTACGGTTTCAAATCATTTGTCGATTTTGAGAAAATCAAAACTGGTAGATTATAGAGTTAACGGTAAGGAAAGAATATATAAGCTTAATTTGGAAACAGTAAATAATTTTGTAAAAGAATTAAATAGGTTAATGCCTACCAATATCACGAGTTTGGAAAATGAAATTATTATACGGAGATAAATAGCCATTTCTGGTTGACTATAGGTTAAAAATTAGGTATGTTTGCTTATATGACTAAAAAAGCAAAAAAATCTTTCTTTAAATCAAAAGATGATGTGGTAAGCATGTTTCTGGGCCTCGCAGTCGTTGTAGCAGTGGGCGGTTTTATGGTTAATTTTATTGAAAAAAGAAAAGGTAGCGTTGATATTCCCGGGGTGAAAAATGATTTAAAAATTGAAGAGCTGTCTCAGCCTAAAGAAGGAAATTTAGCCGCAGATGAGATTAAAGTAGTAGTAAATGATTCTCTTTGGAAAATAGCCGAAAGAGAGTACGGAGACGGGTTTAAATGGGTTGAAATTGCGAAGTTAAACAACTTAAAGAATCCGGATCTAATTGAGAAAGGACAAATTTTGAAATTACCCCAAATAGAAAAAGAAGTAACTAAAAATATAGAAAAAGAAGACCGAGATTATAAGGTAGTCAGAGGAGATTCTCTTTGGAAAATTGCGGTTAGAGAATATGGTGATGGTTATCAGTGGACAAAAATTTGGCAGGACAATAAAGCAAAATTAAATAGCCCAGATAAGCTGGAAATTGGCATGACTCTCCGACTCCGTGGTAAAATTTAGCTTAGTGCGGCTATGGTTTAGTGGTAAAATGAATCCTTCCCAAGGATTAGTCGAGGGTCCGATTCCCTCTAGCCGCTCCCAGTGCCCCTTTAGCTCAACGGTAGAGCTCTGGTATCGTAAACCACAGATGTCAGTTCAATTCTGGCAAGGGGCTCTGAGAAAAGGTAAAATATATAATATATGTCGGAATTTTTTAAAATAAAAAATAGGTCAAGATTAGATCGAAAACAAGATGAAGAGATTACTAAGAAAACAGTCGTTTTGGGTGGGGTGACGGTTTTAATTTTTGTAGCGGTTTTAGTTTTTGGTTTGCCCTTACTGATTAAATTGTCAGTGCTACTCGGTAATTCAAAGAGTAACTCTCGGGACAGTGAGGAAAAATTATTTCCTCCTCTGCCTCCTCGACTGGTGGTTAATTTTGAGGCGACCAATAGTGCCCATTTTTCGATTTATGGAGTGGCCGAGCCAAATGTGGAGGTTGAGCTACTCAAAGATGATTTGTCTCTTGGTAAAGAACTAGTAGACGAAAAAGGTGGCTTTTCTTTTACCGATATTACCCTAGATAAGGGTGGAAATACCTTTACTGCCATTGCCTCAAAAGAAAAAGAGGGTCAGAGCGAGTTGTCAAAAGCAGTGACAATAATTTACGATGATCAGCCACCAAGCCTGGTGATGAGTAATCCAGTTGAGGAAAAATTAACGGTAGAAAATGCTGATTTTGATATTGTGGGAAAAAGTGACAAAGGAGTTAGTGTGATGATTAATGGGAAACTGGCAGTGGTCGACGATGAAGGGGGGTTTAAATTGAAAGTTCAACTCAATGCTGGCAAAAATAATATGGAAATAGTCGTGAGAAGCCCGGCTGGAAACGAAACGAAAAAAACAATTGAGATTACTTACGATATTTAAACTCAAAAGCCAGATAAAAAAGAATCCAAGGGTAGAGTAGAGAATTAGCAAAAAGTGAATGGATAAAGACGGCCAGGAGAAGCGACTGCCAATAAAGGGAAGAGGCATAAAGAGATGAAATAAAGATTTTGGAAAAAAGGAAAAGGCCAATGATTCCGGTAGTGATGGCAATGGTTAAAAGTGAGCCGTCATAGCCGGAAGAGGCATGAGAGCTGCTGTTTACTCGTCTAATTATCGGTAAATTGTTGTATCCGAGACCGATGAGGGGAGAGGTGGAAAAGAGTTTTATGCCTTCTTTATAATTTTCTATTTTAGCTTTAATCGAGCTGGTTCGCTCTAGCTTGGTTCCCTCTCCGGGCATGCGGGGGAGGAGAAAGATAGTCAGAATGATGAGTAGAGAAGTAGATAAGAAGAGGAGTAGTTTTTTAGTTTTTAATGAAATAAAAGAAAATACGATAAATAAGGCGAGAAGTGAAGAGCGACTGTAGGTCAGGGCAAGACCGAGATAGGGCAAAAAGATTAATAGATGATTAGATGAATAGTGGAAATATATTTTAAGAATAAATAGTAAAAAAATAAGACCGATAAAGGTGGGATCAAAAAAGGAGCCAACTAAACGATAGAGATGAGGATCCCAATTTAAGGCGGAAAAAACGGTAAAATCTGGCCAAAATAAATATTGAATAAAACCAAAAATTAAGCTTGCCCAGAGAACTAATTGAAAAAATCTATTTATTTTTTGATCAGTTTTTAGAGGAAAAATAAAAAAGGACAGAAGAGAAACTAGTCGAAGCCAATAAAACAAAGAGTTTAAATTAAAAGAAAACTTAAACCAATTAATAATTAGAGTTAATAAAGAAAAAATAATAAAATATGAGACGGGATGATTTAGTTTTTTTAAAATATTTTTTTGAGAGAGGAGATTAAAAAAGGCTAGGAGTAATATCGCTAGGCTAAAAAGAGGAAAGGAAATGTTTAAAATATTTAGACGAAAAAGCTGGCCAAAAAAGAAAAAAACGAGACATAAATAAAGGGCTATTTTTGTGACAAATGCCATAGTTTAGAGCGGACAAGAAAGCTATTAAATGATAGGCTGAGAGATAAAATGAGACCGGCCACTCCATCTAAAAAACCTAGTTTAAGAAAATAGAGATCAATAAATTTAAATTTGGGGTAAAAAATAATTTGCCAGAGATTTGCGGTGTCTTTTTGATCAAAAAGTTCTTTGGCTCGAATGGCGGAATATAAATTAATTTTTTCTAAAAAAGAGTTGAGGTTTTTAATAGAATAGTGGTGAATTATTTGCTGACTATAAATAGTGGTGGCGCTACTTTGCCAAATTTCGTGAACCGGATTAACAAATTTACCCTCGTTTTTGTTAAATAATTTTATGGGTTTATCGCGAAGGCATTGGCCGTAAGAAATAGGGTGATTTAAATAAATTATGTCTCTTTTAAATGAGTAATTGTATCCATTTTTAGGTGATACTTTATTTAAATAGGTTATGGTTTTGGGAGTTGGGATTTCATCGGCGTCGAGAAAAAGGACCCAGTCGTTGTGACATTTACTTAGGCCAAAATTTCGCTGAGAGGAAAAATTATCATTCAGTTTTCTTTTAAAAATATTGACTGATAATTTATCAGTAGAAAGAGATTTTAAAATTTTAATTGTGTCGTCGGTTGATTCATCGTCGATGACAACTATTTCATTGATACAGCTCAGCTCATGAATCCAATTCCCCCACTTCTTTAAATTATCCTGTTCGTTTTTGGTGAGAAGAAGGAGGGATATCTTAGGCATTTGGAGTGTGGGTAAAAAAGTGATAAATTTTTAACAGTAATTCTTCGATTGAAAATAATGTATTGATAAAGAAAAATTCTAAAGGTGATAAATTATCTTTAAAATATATTTTTCTTGATTTATACCAATATTTTAATATAGTTTTGTATTTACTGTTATTACTTGATCCTCCGATATGTGTAATTTCTGAATTTGGATCATAAATCACCTTATATCCAAGAGAATTAATTTTGTTTCCAAAATCAATATCTTCTAGATACATGAAATATTTTTCATTAAATAAATTTAATTTATTGTTAATTTTTTTTCTAAAAATAATATAAGCTCCGCACACTGATTCAACTTCGATTGGTTTTTTTTGTGTTGTTTTAATCCAAAATTTATTAGAAAAACTATTGTTTGGAAATATTTTTTTCAGGTTAGTAAATTCAAAAATAGCAGTAAAAAAATCTGCTTTTGAGTTTGCACTGGGGACGTAATTATTATTTATATTTTTTATTTTCCCGCCTATTGCAGCAATTTTTTTATTTGAAATTAATAGTTTTAGCGAACTAATTATTGAGTCGTTTTCAAGGTATGTATCCGGGTTTAAAAGTAAAATAATATCATTCTTAGCAATCTTAATTCCTTGATTTACAGCTTTTGAAAATCCTTTATTTTGTTTATTTTTAATTAAACTAATTTTATTAAATTGACTTATTTTGAGATCTTCGTTTGAGCAATTATCAATTATTAATATTTCATTTATATAGTTAGATATTAATTTAAGTGATTTTAACAATTTTATCGTTTGTTTATTAGAATTATAGTTTATTATCAGTACGGTTATTTTGTAATATTTTTTACTTATTGACATTAGCTATCATTGTTTTATATTTATGTAATGAAAAATACAAAACTTTTTTGTTTAAATATTTTTATAGGTTTTATAATTTTATCACTTGTGTTTACCACAAAGATTTTTGCTACTGATTTATTTTTTGATGATTTTTCAAATAATGATTTAAATCAGTGGACAAAAGTTGTTGGAAATATTGGTATTACGACCACTTGGGTGTCTAATCAAGGTAAGTTGCACAGTTACGTGGGAAGAAAAGGGTTCGCATATCTTTGTGCAAATACTAATGCAGTATTAAATAATTATACTTTTGAAGCTGATGTAAAAAATGTTTCTGGAGTAGATCAGCAATATATTTTTCGATCTTCAGTGGATAAAAAAAATTATTATCTTGTAACTTATCGTTATAATGACCCATTTTGGCCACAGGATAATAATAATGTTAAATTGTATAAAATTTTTTCTGGTGGATTTAGATTATTAGGAACATATCCCAGCTTGTTAGTTCCCCGTAGTGTAAATATTACTCAAAATATTGACCATAAAATTAAGGTTGTTTTGAATGAAAAAAATATAAAAGTCTATTTTGATGAATCTATCCTTATTGATGAAAATGATGATGATGAAAATATTTATCTAAATGGTGATTTGTGTTTAATGACTTGGGGAGGTGATTATTCGGGTGTTTCTGAAAATATATTTGATAACATAAAAATCAAAGATAACACCATAAATAAGGTGAT
>DHGB01000011.1 GCA_002402535.1 Candidatus Shapirobacteria bacterium UBA4809 | reverse complement strand
AAAGAAGAAGTGTAAAATAATTATAGAAGTAGGGTGTGATTCCCTCGCAGTGCCGCTACGGTGATAGCCCGAGCCCAATTCACGAGCATGAAAATGAATAAAGAAAGACTAAATTTTGATCCAGTAAAAGAAGTAAGCTATTTGGGACAGTTTTCAGATGAGTTAAGAAAAAGGCAACTAGAAACAGAAATCAATACAGCCCTATCGGAGCTACTTTTGAGTGAATATAGTCATGATTATTTATGGCAAGAAAATAAAATTGTTGATAGGGATACTGGAATAGGAGCACGAAGTCTAACAAATAATTGTGAATACGAACATAATAAGATTAATAAGATAGAAGAAGAATTGGAAAAGGGAAAGGAACTTGTGGTAACTATTAGCCCTAAAAATAAAGAGCTTGATTATCCTGATGATATGGTTGATTTTTGGAAAAGAAGCGAGGGAGATAAATTAACTTTGATGAGATTTAAAGTGGAGATGAGTCCGGAGCAGCTTCGAGATTTTGAGAAGATAGATAAAGAAAATTATAAAATGGGAGATTTGATTAAAATGTTGAATTTGGCAAAAAGTGATGAAAGGGTGTCAATATCAGCTATTGAAAAAATTACTCAATCCTTGGTGGAAAGATTTAATAGAGAGTTTGGAGAAAAAATATTTGTGGATGCAGAGTTAATTACTAGACTTTTTGTGGCGACGAGACTTGAGGTGGAAAGGCGGGGAGAAGTAGAACCAGTGGTTGGTCGATTGGCAGAGTCATTGTATGGATCGAGAATGCAAAATTATTTATTTGGCCAACTGAAGACAGTTTTGGTAAGCGGAGGTGGTTGTGGAGGAAGGAGTATCAGTGGACGCTTTGCGAGCGAGGGAATTATTATTATTAAAAATGTCGATGGAATAACTTTTAGAAAAGGTAGTACAGAGGGGCTAACTTATTGTACCAGGTGTGGTTGCTGGTATAGTGGGGATAAATGTCCAATTTGTAAGTAAAGTCATTTATTATATAATTAACTAATATGAAAAAAATAATTGGGACGGTGGTTCTCGTTTTAATATTAGTTTGGATTGTTCCCTGGAGCAGGATTAACTGGGGAAGAATTATCTGGCAACAGGCAGAGGTGGTGACGGTCAATGGAGAAGCCAGAAGTCAGGAAAAAAATCAGCTAGCTAATTATTCGGCGGGAGTGATGGCCCAAAATATGGATAAAAATGCGGCGATAACAGAAGTAAACACTAAAATGGAAGATTTAGTCAAATCGGTAAAAGATTTCGGAATAAACGAGGCTGATATTAAAACGCAAAGTTTAAGTTATTATCAGGAGCCAAAGGGGGGACAGAACCCAGGTCAGTGGCAGGTAAATAATACGATTGAGATTATTTTGAGAGATATTGATAGAGCTTCTGATTTGGCAGATTTACTGGCAAAAAGTGGGGCCAATAATGTTTATGGACCTAATTTTTCAATGGATGAGACTAACACGGCAGAAAAAAGTTTATACGATGCGGCGATAAAAGATGCAAAAGATAAAGCAGAAAGTATTGCCACGGCTTCGGGAAGAAAATTGGGGAAAGTAATAAGTGTTAATGATGGTGGAAACAATGGAAATGTTTACCCAATGTATGCAAAGCTTGATTCAGGAATGGGTGGAGGGGCAGTAACAGAGCCAGGAAGTACCACGGTCTATAAAAACCTGACGGTGACTTTTGAATTGAAATAAAAACTGAAGAAAAACCGCAAGGAAAAATATTGATATAGATAAGACTATTGCTGGAATGTGTTTGAGGAGCTAAAAATAGCCATGGCGGAAATAATTAGACAAATTCCTAAATTTTTGATTTTAGATGACAGTAAAAGTTTAAGGCAACAATTATTAAAAATAGAAATAGCCGGAAGAACTAGTTATCAATCAGAAAAAGGTGAAGTGACATTAGAAAGTGCGACGAAATTTGCCAAAATGTTAATTTCCAGAGGACATGAAAGTGTTTTGGAACATACTTCAATCTCAGTAAAATTTTTAGATAATTCAATTGGAATGATGCGGGAATTAAATCGACATAGAATTGCATCAGTGACGGAGGAGTCGACAAGATATGTTGATAATTCAGAATTGAAATTTATTTTTCCAAGATACAAAGAAATAGAAGAAAGAATAAATTTGACGGACGGGAGCGGAGAAATATCAATCGAGAAAATGGTGAATACGATGGAAATTTATTATCGATCCTTGCGAAAAGCAGGTTGGTCTCCTGAAGAAGCCAGATCATTTTTGCCACTTGGGCTAAACTCAGAGGAGGTATTTACGGCCAATTGGCGAGAATGGAGACATGTTTTTGAGCTGAGAACGGCAAGGGCGGCCCATTTTGAAATTAGAAGTACGATGGTGGAGGTTTTAAATACCTTTAAGGAGATTATACCCGGTGTTTTTGATGATTTTGAGAGATCTGGGGTTGATAAAAATGGTTATCCATATTATGAAAAAAGGATAAAATGAAAGAAAATAAAGGGAAATTTATTGTTTTTGAGGGGATTGGAGGATGTGGAAAGGGAACACAGATTGAAAAGATTGAAGAGTGGTTGGTGAAAAATGGTAAAAAAGTTTTAGTTACGCGTGAACATACTAGAGATACTCCAATTGGTCAATTAATTGAGAGAACTATAAAAAAGCAAGAAGAAGGAGTGGATCCAGTGGCCTTGCAGTTGATGTTTGTGGCGGACAGAGCGAATCACACTGTAAGAGTTATTAAGCCTGCGTTAGAAGTATTTGATTATGTGTTGGGAGATAGATATGAAGCTTCGACTTTTAGTTATGCACCAGTGGAAAAAAGAGATTATTTTTTAACCGTAAATAGAGGAATAACTTTAAGACCTGACTTGACATGTATAATTGATTTGGATCCAGAAGAGGCGGTTAAAAGAGTAAATCATAAGAATGATGCTGATATTTTCGATGAGGTTGAAACGATGAGAAAATGTCAACAGAGTTACCGATGGTATTTTGATAATTCGGGTTGGCCATGTGCGTGGTTAGATGGGAGTGGAAGTAGAGAAGAGGTTTTTGAGAGAATTAAGGCGGAAATTCAAAGAAGAGGGATGTTGTAAAAATAGAGTAAAATTACATATGGATAAAATATTTGATTTAATAGAGCAAGAGGAAATATATCAAAATGATACAATTAGACTGATTCCGAGTGAGAACTTTGTGTCAGAGAATGTAAAAAGGGCTTTGGCAAGTGGTTTGACTAATAAATATGCCGAAGGGTATCCGGGAAAAAGATATTATCAGGGAAATAAGATTGTAGATGAGATTGAAAATTTAGCCATTGAAAGAGGTAAAAAATTATTTGGAGTCGAGCATTTAAATGTGCAATCGTATTCCGGTTCTCCGGCAAATGCGGCGGTACTCATGGCTTTACTCGAACCCGGAGATAAAATTTGTGGCATGAAACTTTCAGCTGGGGGACACTTGACCCATGGTCATCCCAAAATTACATTTTCGGGAAAATATTTTAATTCGGTTCAGTATGATGTAGATGAAAATGGAATAATTGATTATAAAAAATTGAGAGAAATGGTAATGATGGAAAAACCAAAGTTAATTTTTGCAGGGACAACGGCGTATCCATGGATACTTGATTGGAAAAAATTTGGAGAAGTTGCGGAAAGCGTAGGGGCGTGGCTGGTAGCTGATATTTCTCATATTGCTGGACTAGTTGTGGGTGGGGTGCATCCGAGCCCGGTGGATTTTGCTCATATTGTTACATCGACGACACACAAGAGTCTCCGAGGACCGAGAGGGGCAATAATTGGAGTAACTAAGCTGGGGATATCCTTCGCCAAAGGCT
>DHGB01000012.1 GCA_002402535.1 Candidatus Shapirobacteria bacterium UBA4809 | reverse complement strand
GCCTGCAATTCATCCAATGTTCCTATTGCCTCCAGTAGCTTTCCACCCTTACTAACTTTTTTACCAAAGTACTCACTGGTTCCCCTATCTCCATTTTTAGTTGTTATCATGAGCATTTACTATAACCACAATAAGTATTTGAACACTTGAAACATCCTTCTTCCGCATACAACGGACTCCCACAATCAGGACAAGATACAAACTTATTTTCACCTTCATTTATCTTTTTTCCTAAATCAGCTAAAATATTTTCTTTCTTTTCTGCTTTAATTTCCGGTACTTCAAGTCTCATCTTTTCCTCAGTAAACAAATCAAGCTGTTCTCCTCGGGAAATTTCCAAAAGTGATTTACCCACTGCATCAAACATTGACAAAACTGTCTCATTTCCAAAGCCCACCCTTTGACCACAGGAAATACCCACCATTTCTTCCGCCACTTCTTTTAACTCAGCTCCATATTTTAAAGCGAGGGATGCCAGTCTCCCCGTCACTTCGGCCGATCCAGCCAAATAACCACCACTTTTCCCGAGGGTTACAAATACTTCCACCGGTCCATTCCCTTCCTCAAAAAATACCGAAGTATAAACCTTNNTTAGTTGCTTTTATTTCTGCAACTAACCCGCCTAATTGCGAAGCTTTTGGCGTGGTTTCACCTTTCACTGTTTGTATCACTTCTTTCTCCCTGCTTCCGCTTCTATAAATCGTTATTCCTTTTGTTCCCAGAGAATATGCCAATTTATAGGCATTTCTAACCTCATCGACAGTTGCCAATTTAGGAAAATTAATCGTTTTACTTACCGCATTATCGGTATATTTTTGAAAGGCGCTCTGAACTTTAATATGCCATTCCGGACTAATTTCCAAAGCTGTTCTAAAAATATTTTTTAAATCTTGGGGGATTTCATCAAGACCTTCCAACTTTCCCCCATTTTTAACTACTTTATCCATCAGCTCTTCACTGTATAAATTCCTTTTCTTCAACTCTTCAACAAAAATAGGATTCATGATAAAAAGGGCCTTACCCTCAACCGTATTTTTTTGATACCCCAATGAAAACAGAGGTTCAACTCCCGACGAAGCATCCGCAATCATGGAAATAGTGCCAGTAGGAGCAATTGTCGTTAGAGCCATATTTCTAGGTCTATAATCAGTTCCTGCAAAAACACTGTTTTCCCACTCCGGAAACACTCCTCTTTCTTTTGCCAGCTCCTGACTCGCTTTTTTAGCTGACTCAGAAACAAACTTCATTACTCTCTCGGCCCACATCAGACCATCTTCACTGTCATAAGCAACTCCAAGCTTAAATAACATATCTGCAAAACCCATCACCCCGAGACCTATTCTCCTCGTCTTATTTACCATTTCTCTTATTTTTTCCACCGGAAAAACATTTACCTCGACGACATTATCAAGAAAATGGACAGCTTCTTTTACCACCCTGGCTAGTTCATCCCAGTTCAAATCTCCCTTCATCACAAATTTATTTAAATTAATACTACCCAAATTACACGCATCATAAGGTAAGAGAGGTTGTTCACCACAGGGATTCGTTGCTTCAATTCTGCCCAATTTTGGAACTGGATTAGAGCTTGGCTCGTTCATCCGATCAATAAAAACTAGTCCCGGATCTCCATATTGCCAGGCCAGTCTCGTAATTAAATTAAATACTTTATAAGCATTCAGTTTTTTAGCCACTCTTCCGTCTCGAGGATTTATTAGTTCATACCCCTCTCCTTCTTCTTTGGCCAAAGCCCATTCGTATAGTTTTTTAATTTCTTCTTCAATCTGTCGAAGTCTTTCATCAACATCGCGGTTAGCCTCCGCTTTTCTAATTTTTTCAATAATTTCCTCGGGAAAATTTTCCTCTTTAACAAAAGATCTATCTCTTTCAATTTGATCCATAAAAGAATTAGTTACTGCGAGAGAAAGATTGAAATTAGTTAAGCTAAATTCATCAAGCTTAGCTACCGCAAAGCGTAGGACATCCGGATGATCAATCGAAAGCATCCCCATATTCGCCCCCCGCCTCACTCCACCCTGCTTTATTTGAGAAGTGACGTCGTTATAAGCCTGTAAAAAAGACACTGGTCCCACTGTAGTCCCTCCGCTACTCTTAATATAATCGCCGCTTGGTCTCAATCTTGAAAAAGAAAAACCGGTCCCGCCACCGCTTTTATGAATCTTGGCCATATTGGACATAGTTTCCAATATTGAATCCATTGAATCTTCGATGGGCAAAACAAAACAGGCAGATAGTTGCTGTTTTTCTTTACCGGCATTGACTAAACAGGGAGTATTTGGAAAAAATTTCTGCTCCGCGAGCAGGTTATAAAATATCTTTGCCTGCGAATCCGCCGTAGCTTCAGCGAAGGTGGACTTATCAAAAACTAGATCACCCCTAGCAATATTTAGAGCTACTCGCCATAATATATCTTTGACACTCTCAACTCGTTTACCTTCTTCATCCTTCATGGCATAACGCGTCTCGGCAATATACTTCGCATTCTCAGACATCACCGGTTCCATTAAATCGCCCTTTTCAAGGGAGATGTCCTCCGATTTGGAGGACAGAGGGTTTTTATCTCTCTGATTTATTTCATCCATATTTTATTTATCCATCGCTTTTAATAATTTTCGAAAATCTTCAATATTTTTTATATCCAAATATATAGTGGCGAAACGGACATAAGCTACCGGATCAATATCTTTCAGTTTATCCATTACTAGTTTACCTATCTCCCGCGAGGGTATTTCCACACTATCCCAGTTGAGAAGCTTCATTTCGATTTCATCAATCAACCTTGATCTTTCTTCTGCGTTTAGTTTCCAACAAGCTTTTTCAAAACATTTTTCCAGCTTTTCTCGCTCATAATCTTCAATTCGGCCATCTTTTTTCACTACTTTCAGTTCTATATTTTCTACTTTTTCGTAGGTCGTAAATCTTTTTTTACATTTCAAGCATTCCCTTCTCCTTCTTGTCGCCCTACCATCCAAGGCTTCTCGGGACTCAAGAACATTTGATTCATCAAAGGCACAATATGGACAAAGCATGTATTTTTACGCTATTTATTAATAACACTATTCATAGCGTTTGTGTCTCATCATACACACTACCCTTGGTGCCTGTCAACTAGAATTTAATAATCAAAACCATATCAAGTGTGTCACCTACGGTAAATTTACAGTCAATAACCTCCAACTAAAAATTTCTTATTTATTGTTATAATACCCTGATGCAAAAAATCATTAATTTTTTTAAGGAGGTCAAAGCTGAATTTAAGCAAATCTCCTGGCCCAAACGTGAATCTATAATTCAGTCGACAATTGTGGTAATATCCATTTCTGTTATTGTCTCTTTAATTTTAGGAGGCTTTGATTACCTTTTCATCAATGGCATGGCGCTCATGGGGCAAAAAAATAGCCCTCAGACTCAGGTGATAACCCCGAGCCCTGCTCCATCAATCAATCCCCTTCTCCAGCCGACAATAAGTAAATAATATGCCAAACAATTCCACCAAAACTAAACAAAAAGAATTTCGATTCACTCTTTCTCAAAAAGAACCCGGTATTGACGCGGCCTGGTATGTCATCAACACCTATTCAGGTCACGAATACAAAGTTATCGATGCCCTAAAAACCCGTATCAAAACCATGGGTCTTGATGATTATATTTTTCAGGCCATTGTCCCCATCCAATCAAAAATGGTTATCCGCCGGGGCACCAAAGTAAAAACTCAGGAAAAAACCTTTCCCGGCTATGTTTTAATCCAAATGATTATTACCGACGATTCCTGGGTTACCGTTCGCACCACTCAAGGTGTCACTGGCTTTGTCGGAATTGGCAGTAAACCAACTCCTATTTCTCAAAAAGACGTTGACAACATTATTAAAATTACGGTTGAAGACAAACCAAAATTCCAAACCCCCTTTTCTCTTGGAGACGTAGTTAAAATAACCAATGGGCCCTTTGCTGATTTTATCGGCACTATCGACTCCATCGATCAGGAAAAAGGTAAACTTCGCGTTCTCGTTTCTTTTTTTGAGCGGGAAACCCCAGTTGAACTCGACTTTTTACAAGTTTCCAAAGAACTCTAATTCACTAATTATTAATCTATTAATCTATTAAGCTAATAATCTAAATATGCCTAAAAAAATTAAAACTATTGTTAAGCTAGCTATTCAAGCCGGTATGGCCAATCCTGCTCCCCCAGTTGGTACCGCTCTCGGTCCTCAGGGTATCAAAATCATGGATTTCTGTAATGAATTCAATGAAAAAACCAAAAATATGAAG
>DHGB01000005.1 GCA_002402535.1 Candidatus Shapirobacteria bacterium UBA4809 | reverse complement strand
AAGTCCTTAAATCTGATAAAATAACTCAATGACTCAAAAGTTCTACAGAATTAATCGACAAATTACCGCTCCAACTCTTCGTCTTTTAGATGAAGACGGTAAACAAATTGATATTTTATCTCTCGCTGAGGCCATCAACCTCTCTCAAGAATCTGGCCTAGATTTAGTCGAAATTTCCGGCTCAGCCAAACCGCCGGTAGTAAAATTAATTGAATATTCTAAATTTAAATATCAGGAAGCCAAAAAAGCCAAAGCTGAAAAAAAAGGTCTCAAGGGCGGTGAAACCAAAGAGATTCAAATGACCCCGTTTATCGGCCAGGGAGATTACGATACCAGAATTAAAAAAGCCAAAGAATTTTTAGCTACTGGAAATAAAGTCAAATTAAGTATAAAATTCCAAGGTCGCCAAATTCAAAAGCCTGAATTTGGTCATCAGCTAATCGAAAGGTTTAAAAATGATTTAGCTGAGTTTTCTGCCCCAGAAGGTAGCGCCAAATTGATAGGTAAAAGACTCCTTATTACTTTTACTCCAGTCAAAAAAACCAAGAAATAATATGGAAAAAGCAAGTAAAAAACATAAAGTAAAAAAATCAGTTAGCAATCGATTCACCGTCACCAAAAACGGTAAAGTTATGCGCGAGTCCTCCTTCAAACGTCATCTTCGTCGCAAAAAAAGTAAAAAACAATTACGTCGTCTAAAAGGCAAAAAAGTTGTTACCGGTCGACTGGCTACCAAAATTAAAAAGCTTTTAGGCAAAAAATAATTATCTATTAATCTATTTATCTATTAATCTAAATCTATGAGAGTTAAAACCGGAACCGTCAGACGAGACGCCCACAAAAAAATCTTAAAACAGGCCAAAGGTTATTGGATGACTCGCTCCAAGCGTTATAAAGTCGCCTCCGAAGCAGTTTTACACGCCGGCCAGTATGCCTACAATGGCCGCCGTATCCGCCGCCGCGACATCAGAAAAGTCTGGATTGTCAGAATCAACGCGGCTCTTCGTCCTTTTTCTCTTAGCTACTCCACCTTTATAAAAAAACTCAAAGATAATAAGGTTGAGTTAAATCGTAAGATGCTCAGCGAAATCGCTATCCATGATCCGTCTACCTTTAAATCTATCTTTACTTCCTTAAAATAGCCTGCCCGCAATGCTGACGCATAGCGACTGCAGGCGGGGGGCAATTTATAACTATTAGACACCCCGCAACCGCGGGGTTTTTTGTTAATATAAACGTATATAAATGGATTTAGACAAAGTACTAAAAGAAACAAAAAATAAAATCGATTGGGCCAAGACTTCGGCTGAATTAGAAAATATTCGAATTGAACTACTCGGTCGCTCGGGTTTAATCAATAGATTATTTTCTGAAATTAAAAATATCGAAAATCCACGTGAATATGGGCTAAAACTGAATCAATTAAAAAATGACATTGAGCAGTTAATAAAAAATAAAAATATTAATGTAGAGATCTCAAACACAACATCTCAACTAAAAATGGGCATGCCCGCCGTAGCTTTAGCGAAGGTGGGCCACCTCCACCCTCTGACTCAAACCGAACGCCAACTCAATAAAGTTTTTCAAAAGCTGGGTTTTTCTATTTATGCTAGCCCCGAAATCGTCACCGACGAATACAATTTTACCCGCCTCAATGTTCCCGCCAATCATCCAGCCCGTGATATGCAGGATACTATCTATATTAAAGAACCTCAGTTTTTACTCAGAACTCAGACCTCAACTATCGAATCATATTTACTTCAAGCCCAAAATAAAAATTTGCCTATCCGAGCCGCTTTTCCCGGTTCTGTTTACCGAAACGAAAAGGTCAATCGAAGCAATCATTTTATTTTTCAACAATATCAAGCCGTAGTTGTCGACAAAAACGTTACCATGAAAGATTTAATTGGCACTATGGATTTAATGTTTAAAACCCTCTATGGACCCAAGGTAATTGTTCGTTATCGCTGTAAATATTATCCTGAGGTCGAACCAGGGGTTGGACCTGATATGCAATGTTTTTCCTGTCATGGCAAAGGTTGTTCTCTGTGTAAATACGCCGGCTGGATTGAAATGGGAGGTAGTGGCATAATTCATCCCAATGTCTTGAAAGCCGCCGGAATCGATCCCAAGATATGGTCCGGTTTTGCCTTTGGCATGGGGCTAGACCGCTGGACTATGGCCAAAAACAACATTAAAGATATTCGCACTCTTCGGGGAGGCAACCTCGCCTACAAACCTAACTTATGAAACTAATTTATTCAGAATTAAAAAAATTTCTTCCTGACTTATCGGTAAATCCAGAGAAATTACGCGATGATTTGACCATGATTGGTCACTTCACTAATTATTTTGAAGAAACTCAAAGTGAAATAGTTTTTGATCTAGATATTAAAGTAAACAGAGGCGACTGTCTTGGCTACTACGGTCTCGCCCGCGACCTTTCTGTTCTTTACAATCTTCCTCTTTCCAAGGAGTCTAGCCCTTCTTTTCCGGTCTCTAATTATTCCCTTCCCTTGGCAGTCACAACCGACAAAGTTCGCCGAATAATGGCTTTAAAAATCACTGCGTTAAAAAATTCTACTTCACCTGACTGGCTTCAAAAATTTATTAAACTTCACGGCACCAATTCGGTAAACACTTTAGTTGATTTAACAAACTATATTATGTTTCTTTATGGTATTCCTGTTCATGCTTTCGATACTGCCAAATCTACCGACAATTTAATTTGGGAAATAAATTCTAAATATTCAGAGTTTATCAGCCTCGATAAAACTAAATTAAATCTCGATAACAATATATTAATGATTAACAATCCAGGCAATGCTCTAAGTCTCTCTTTCTGGGGTGGACAGGCCTGCGCTATTACCACTTCCACCACCGACACCATCATTGAAATGGCCCTTTATGACCCCACCACTGTCCGTGAAAATAGCCACCAGCTCAAAAGTGTAACTGAGTCAAGTATCCGCCTCGAAAAAGATTTAGATCCCGAACTAATTCCCACCGCTTTTAATCATCTAATCAAATTAATTTTAGAAAACTGTGGCGGTCAAATCTCTTCCTCACTTTTTGATTATTATCGAGGTAAAATTTCTCCTCCTAAAATTGAATTTAATCCTCAAAAAGTATCTGCTATCGCCGGAATTGACATTCCCACCGATTTTTCCATCAACGTCCTCAAACACCTTGGCTGTTCTATCGTCCAGAATCTAGAATCCAGTTTCTCAGTAAACCCTCCCTCCATCCGCAAAGATATTGATATCGAAGCCGACCTTGTCGAAGAAGTCGTCCGTTTCTGGGGCTACCAAAAAATTCCCATGAGTCAGCCTTTAACTTTTAAAAAATTACCCGATATTACCCCAAAAATTATTTATCTGATCGATGAATTAAAAGATAAATTAGTTGCCCTAGGCTACGATGAAATCATGTCCTGGCCACTGACTAGTCATTGCGAGGAGCCTGACGACGAAGCAATCCACACTCAAAACAGTATAAACAGTGAAGTCATCTATCTTCGTCAATCGATAATTCAATCATTAAAATCGCAATTAAGTCAGTATCAAAAA
Organism: Candidatus Shapirobacteria bacterium UBA4809; assembly: GCA_002402535.1. Lineage (GTDB taxonomy): Bacteria > Patescibacteriota > Microgenomatia > UBA12405 > UBA12405 > UBA12158. Next base: position 619 of record DHGB01000005.1, on the reverse strand, counting down.
TTCAAATTACACCAAGCTCAGTTTTTTGAAATTGGCAAGATTTATTTTCAAGAAAACGGTAAGTATTTTGAAGAAAACGCTCTGGGAATCTACAACTACGATTCACAAAAATTACAATCCGATTTAAACACATTAAACCTAACTACAGACATTATCGATAACAACTTTTCAGAAATCATTCTAGATAATTTACCTAAACCCAATAAATATGTTCCCCATAATTTACCTTCCCAGGCTATCGAGTTAACTTCTCAAATAATTACCCTCGACGCCAACTTAAATCTTAATTCACCCAAAGATCCAATCAATCTTATTAAAGAATATTCTGCCAAAATAAACTCAAAAATTTTATGGTCAATGCAAATTATTGATATTTATAAAAATCGCTATACTTTCCGGGTTTCATATTACAACTGCGATGACAAAACCGCCAAAAAAGTCCATCTCACTGCCTTCAATCTTTTTTAACTACTAATCTATTAATCTTCTAATCTATTTATCTATTCTATTAGCACTTTCTATATCTTTCTGCTAATATATATATCAAATTAAATAAATCGATACTATTGGCTATATTTATGTATCAATCTATGTCAAACCAACTCCGGTTATCGTCGGT
>DHGB01000064.1 GCA_002402535.1 Candidatus Shapirobacteria bacterium UBA4809 | reverse complement strand
TTGTTACTGATGGGATTTATTCTCCCCAATCTGAAAGAGGGATTAATGTTTTTGATCCCGATCTTCTCATTAATTTACCCCTGAGCCGTAGTGAAATTGTACTAAGTGGTAAAGATAAAATACTACCAAATTTAAGAGATATTTCCCCAAAGGATTTATTATGAAAGAACAAATTTTAGGTACTGGTTTATCCGGCCTGGTTGGTTCCAGAGTCGTTGAGTTAAATCCGGACTTAAATTTTGTTGATGCTTCCCTTGAGAGTGGCGTTAATATTCTTGATAAAAAACAGCTGAAGCAGTTTTTCAAAAATAATCCCGGGGCGAGCACTATTATTCATTTTGCTGCTTTTACCGATACCAACGCCGCTTGGAATCAAAAAGGGGATAAAAACGGTCTTTGTTATCAGTTAAATGTCGACGGTACTCAAAACATTGTCGATTTGTGTAAAGAGTATCGTAAACATTTAATTCATATTTCCACTGATTTTGTTTTTGATGGTACTAAAAAAACTGTATATACCGAAGAAGATACTCCCCATCCCCTTGATTGGTACGGAGAAACTAAATATCTCGCCGAAAAATTAATTATAGATTCTGGTCTTCCCGCTTCTATTGTTCGGATTGCCTTTCCTTATCGAGCCTTATCGAATACTAAGGTTGATTTTGTTAGAAAAATATTAAATAAGTTACAAAATAATAAACCGGTGACTATGTTTACCGACCAGAAGACAACTCCCACCTTTATTGATGACATTGGTCTTGGTTTACGCTTTTTTATGGATAAAAAACCACTGGGTATTTATCATCTGGTTGGACCCACCTCTCAATCCCCCTACGACACGGCCAAAAATATTGCTCAAGTTTTTGACTTAAATGCCAACTTGGTCAAAAGCTCATCTCTTGAAGATTATTTACAAACTCCAAATGCCCGTCCTTATGCCAAAAATTTAAGTTTATCTAATCAAAAATTTTCTTTTGAATCTGGTTTTTTTCCTCGAAATATTACGGCTGGTCTTCAGGAACTAAAGCGGCAGCTTTCTCTCCTTCCCTCACTGCAAAGTTAACCCCCCGATCTTCCGGATAAATCATGGCAAAATTAGAATGGATAATTTTTTTATTTGATTGAAGATTGTAGATTGAAGATTGATAGTTGGTGGTTACAATGTGTTGTGCATATTTGAATTTAAAAACAAATTTTTCTTCGATTTCATTTTCTCTAAAATCCGGAAATATTTTCTTTAAATAATCAAAAAAATCTTTTTCAATTAAGTTGTCTTTATCCGTAAAATATTTATGATTTTGGGGCAAATATGTCCCCAGATAATAAATATTTTTTCTACTATAATTTTCTGTCCCCACTAAATTAGTATGTTGAATAAAAGCCAGAAAAGGAGATTTGGAATCGTTGATATTATGCCAATAATATTTACTTAAATTTTGCTCTGAAGAAAAAACTACCGTTATTGCCCCTAAATACTCTACATTTTCTATTGGTGCCGAACTAATTATCTTGTCATATTCTTCCTCTAGTTTTCTAAAATCAAAAATCTCGTTTCTCGTTTCTATCTTTCCTCCCAACTCTATTATTCTCTTCTCTAGTTCATCAATAATCAGTTGAAATCCGCCTTCCATATATCCGAGAAGTTCTTTTCCCTTCTCGCTCGAATTTCCTCTGGTATGGATTCTCGCCCACATCCAAGCCATCGAAATATCCTTATATCTATCGCTAAATTTACCCTTAAGTAGCGGTTCCCAGACTATTCGATAAGCTCTTTCTCCGCACCACTTCTTCATCCACTCATAAGCCAAAACATTTTCAAATTTATGCCAGTTATTTTCTTTTTCTAAATATATTTTGACAAAGCCAAGTCGCAATTTATCAACTAAATTTAGTGGTTTAAATTTTAGTAAATCCATAGCTCCAGCAAATGGATAAATAGTTCTGTCGTAATATATAGCAGTTTTACTCTCATACCACTTTAATTTGTTTTCGAGTCCGAGTTCTTTAATTAAAGAAATTATTTCGGTGTCGCCTTTAAAAATATGATGATAGGCTTTTTCTAAATTAGTTCCCTCTATTTTAAAACTGCCTAAAAGTCCGCCCAAATCTCCACTTTTTTCAAATATCGTTACTTGATATTTTTTTTGCAACAGCCGATAAGCGGCTACAAGTCCAGTAATTCCTCCACCTACCACTAATATTTTTGACTTCATTTATGCTATGATACTATGTTTAAAATCAATTTATAAAATTAAATTATGGCAGAAGCTATTCAAGTCACAAAAAATAGAATTGTTCCGATGGATAAAGTCAGAAATATCGGCATTATTGCTCACATTGATGGTGGCAAAACCACTACTACTGAGCGTTTGCTTTTTTACACCGGAAATATCCACAAAATTGGTTCTGTCGATGAGGGGACCACGACTACCGATTCCATGATTCAGGAGCGGGAGCGGGGGATTACCATTCAATCTGCCTGTGTCACTACTTTTTGGAAAAATTATCGCATCAATATTATTGATACTCCCGGGCACGTCGACTTTACCGCTGAGGTGGAGAGATCTCTCCGTGTTCTTGACGGGGCCATTATGATCTTTGATGGTAATGCCGGTGTTCAGGCTCAAAGTGAAACCGTCTGGCGTCAAGCCGATAAATACGAGGTTCCTCGTCTAGCTTATGTCAATAAAATGGATAAAATTGGAGCTTCATTTGAGGCCACACTTCAGTCCATCAAACAAAAACTTCACGCTCCCATTGTACCCGTGGTTTATCCCATTGGCGAGGAACATGATTTTATGGGGGTGATTGACCTTATGGAAATGAAAATGATTGTCTATGACAAAGACGAAGAAGGCATGGAATTTACGGTCAAAGATGTTACTCCAGAATATTTGGAAACGGCTACTGCTGCTCGGGCGGCTATGGTTGAAAAAATTGCCGGAGAGGATGAAGCTTTAATGGAAAAATTTCTCGGTGATCAGGAAATATCTGTCGCCGAATTAAAAGCGGTACTTCGTCACGCCACTATCAACCGAAAATTATTCCCAGTTTATTGCGGTGCTTCTTGGAGAAATAAGGGTATTCACCCTCTCCTAGACGCCATTATTGATTATCTACCTTCACCATCAGATATTCCCCCCACTCAGGGTTTTGATGTTGTCACAAATGAAGTAATCAGTCGAAAGTCGGAAAATCAAGAGCCCTTTTCCGGTCTTCTTTTTAAGGTTCAATCGGATCCTCACGTTGGGACTTTGTCCTATGTTCGGATTTATTCCGGCACAGTCAAAACTGGTCAAGAGATTTATAACTCAACTAAACAAAAAAGCGAAAGAATCGGTCGTTTACTTTTAATGCACGCTGACAAACGCGAGGGGATAGAAGAAGGTTATGCTGGAGAAATTATTGCCTGTATTGGCTTAAAAGAATCAGCTACTGGTGATACTTTATGTGATAAACTTCACCCTATTTCCCTCTCCCCAATTCAATTTTCCGAACCTGTTATCTCTTTGAGTATTGAGCCGGAAACTGCCGATGATCAGGAAAAAATGGGAGCGGCACTTAATCGTTTATCCTCTGAAGATCCAACTTTTAGAGTCTCATATAATCATGAAACCGGTCAAACCATTATTGCCGGCATGGGAGAACTATACCTTGAAATTATTGTTGATCGTCTTAAAAGAGAATTTGGAGTCAATGTTAAAACTGGAGCCCCCCAAGTTGCCTATCGGGAGACTATTTCTGCTAATGCCGAAGGTGAGGGTAAATACATTCATCAGTCCGGAGGTCATGGTCAATACGGTCACTGTAAAATTCGCATCGAGCCTAAAAACAGAGGCGAGGGAGTGGAGTTTGTTAATGCTATTAAGGGTGGAGTCATTCCCGCAAATTTTATTCCGGCTATTGAAAAAGGTGTTCGCGAAACTTTAACCAAGGGGATCATTGCTGGTTATCCTTGTACTGATATCAAAGTTTCTGTTTATGATGGTTCATATCACGACGTCGATTCGTCTGAGGCCGCTTTTAAATTAGCTGGATCCTATGCCATTAAAGACGCTTTTATCCAGGCTAATCCTCTGATTCTTGAACCTATTATGAAATTTGAAGTGGCTACCCCCTCAGAATTTCTGGGCACTGTTATCGGTGATCTTTCTTCCCGGCGCGGTCAAGTTGGCGGTACCACTGAAGCTTTTGGTTTTACCACCGTCGCTGCTACTGTACCCCTCGAGGCTGTTCGTGGCTATGCCACCGTGATTCGTTCCTTAACCCAAGGTCGTGGTTCATTTTATATGGAGCCCAGTCATTATGATCCCGTTCCCCGCGATATTCAGGAAAAACTGACCATCAAAACTACTGATAAAAAAGAATAATCTCTATTAAAATAAAAAATTATTTACCCCCGCCACCTGGCAGGGTTTTAATTGACTTGTTTTTATGCTATCATCGGATGAATTATTCGAAAAAGCTTTAATACTGTCTTTTTGGCTTCACTTCCATCTTGCGAATCTGAGGTCTTACTGATACAATTCTAAAGCGTTTTTCGCTACAATTATATTGTTATTAATTTTCCGCGGAAAGCGGATTTTTTACAAAAAATAAACATATGGCAGACGTCTATCAAAGAAACAAACCGCACGTTAATGTCGGTACTATTGGTCATGTAGACCATGGAAAAACTACCTTAACAGCGGCTATTACAAAAATTCAGGGTAATGCAAAATCATACGCCGATATCGCCAAGGGCGGTACTGTTCGTGATGCCAACAAAATTGTTACTATTGCTATTTCTCACGTTGAATATGAGACCGAAAAAAGACATTATGCTCACATCGACTGTCCAGGCCATGCTGATTATGTCAAAAACATGATTACCGGTGCCGCTCAAATGGACGGCGCTATTCTTGTCGTTTCCGCTCCCGACGGTCCCATGCCTCAAACCCGTGAACACGTTTTGCTCGCGAAGCAGGTAAACGTTCCTGCCCTCGTCGTCTTTCTAAACAAGGTCGATCTTGTCACTGATGCTGAATTTTTAGATCTGGTTGAAATGGAAATTAGGGATCTTTTAACCAAATATGGTTATCCTGGCAGTGAAATTCCGATCATTCGTGGTTCAGCCCTTAAAGCCTTAAACGGTGATGCTGAAGGCATTGAATCTATTAAAAAATTAATGGAAGCTCTTGATACTTATATTCCCGAGCCTGTTCGTGAACTTGACAAGCCTTTTTTAATGCCAATTGAAGACGTTTTCTCTATCAAAGGTCGCGGTACTGTCGCTACTGGTAGAATCGAACGTGGTCTCGTCAAAATCAATGACGAAGTCGAAATCGTTGGTCTTCGAGACACCAAAAAAGTCGTCGTTACTGGAGTCGAAATGTTCCACAAGCAACTTGATCAAGGTCAAGCTGGCGACAATGTAGGTTTACTTCTTCGAGGCATTGAAAAAGATGATATCGAACGTGGCCAGGTTCTTGCTAAAATCGGCACCATCACTCCTCACACTGAGTTCAAAGCTGAAGTTTTGTTACTTAAAAAAGAAGAAGGTGGTCGTCACACTCCAATTTTTGCCGGTTATCGACCCCAGGTCTTTATTAGAACCACTGATGTTACCGGTGAGGTTATTCTCCCCGATGGTGTTGAAATGGTTATGCCAGGCGATAATGCCAATGTTACCATTAAATTAATAAAACCTGTTGCCATGGAATCCGGTTTCCGTTTCGCTATTCGCGAAGGCGGTCTAACCGTTGGTGCTGGTGCTATCACCGAAATTATTAAATAAAGATGAAAGGTACTCGGATTCGTATCAGATTAAAATCTTTTGACCACCGCCTCATTGATGAGGCGGCGGTCAAGATTGTGGAAGCTGCGATTACGGCCGGTGCCTCTGTTCAAGGTCCAATCCCTCTACCTACTGCCCGTAAGCTCATTACAGTTTTAACTAGTCCTCATACCGACAAAAACGCTCGTGACCACTACGAAGTTTTGACTCATAAGCGTCTTATCGATATCTTCAGCACTAATCTTCGGACTGTCGATAGTCTTCAGCACCTCGACCTACCCTCTGGAGTTGAAGTTGAAGTCAAGATGTAATACCGCTATGATTTCCGGATTTCTCACTCAAAAAAAATACATGACTAGTCTTTTTACCGAGGATGGCAAAAGAATTGGTGTCACCGTTTTGGAAGCCAAACCTCTCACTGTCAACCGGCTTCGAACTAAAGACAAAGATGGTTACGAGGCTCTTCAGCTCAAAACTCACAAAAATAAATTAATCGAATTTAAATCTACTGGCGAAACTGTTCCCGAACTAAAGACAGAAATCACTATTGATACTGTTTTTAATCCCGGTGACCAGGTTTCTGCTTCTAGTCGAAGCAAAGGTCGTGGGTTTGCCGGTGTGATTAAACGCTGGGGTTTTCATCGTCAGCCCGTTACCGGTGGTCAATCAGACCGAGTTAGGGCTCCTGGTTCTATCGGCGCCCAAACTCCCGGAAAAGTTATTAAGGGTAAAAAAATGCCTGGTCATTATGGTAATACAAAGGTTACAGTCTCCAATTTAAAAATCTTTAAGGTAGATAAAGACCAAAATTTACTTTACGTCACCGGTGCCGTTCCAGGCCATATCAATTCTTGGGTTGTTATTTCTAAAAAATAAACATATGAAGGCGACACTTTACAATCTTCAAGCAGAAAAAATAAAAGAGATTACCCTTCCTGCCTCTTTTTTTGAAGCTAAAATTAATGACGATTTAATTGCCCAGGCAATTAAAATTTATCTTCACAATCAGCGCGGCGCCCATGCAATCGCCAAACATCGGGGTGAAATTGCTGGTACCACTAAGAAAATGTATTCCCAAAAAGGTACTGGTCAAGCCCGACATAGTACCGCCAAGGCTCCTCAATTTGTCGGTGGCGGTTCCGCTCATGGTCCTCGCGGTAATCAAAAACCTAGGATGCGTCTCTCTCAAAAACTACGTCAATCAGCCCTAAAATCGGTCTTATCTAAATTTGCAAAAGATAAATCAATTATTGTCATTGACAAATTATCGACGATTGACCCCAAAACAAAATCTGCCTCAGCCTTTATTGGCAAACTTGAAAAACAAATCGAATCATTGGCAAATAGCCGTAAAATTGGTATCATAACCAGTCGTCATTTTGATAGCGTCCAGCGCGCTTTTGGAAACATTCCCGACATCAAATTAATTTCAGTTAAATCTCTCAATAGTTATGATTTATCGAGACAAAATTATTTAATTTTTACGGCCACCGCCTTAAAACAATTAAACAAATAAAAATATGATTATTAAAAGGCCTTTAGTCACCGAAAAAGCCATCGCTGCCCAGTCAATTGGGAAGTACTCCTTTCTCGTTGATCGAAAAGCCAATAAAAATCAGGTTGCCACCGAATTTAAATCACTTTTTGGAATAAACCCCCTAAAAGTTAATCTCTTTAATATTAAAGGCAAAGTAAAAACTAACTGGAAAACCCGCAGTCCTATTGTTCATCCCGATCGTAAAAAAGCCGTTATTACTATTAAAAAAGATCAAAAAATTGATCTTTTAACCCTAAAAAATGAAAAATAGATTATTAACTATCAAGAAAAAACGCAGCGGTCGTGACTCTCAAGGTCACGTTTCCGTCCGCCATCGCGGTGGCGAGCATAAACGTTTCCTTCGTCCTGTTGACTGGAAAAGAAATAAGATTGATGTCAAAGCCAAAGTCATTGCCATTGAATACGACCCCAATCGCAGTGCCAATATTGCCTATCTTAGCTACGAAGACGGTTCTAAATCCTATATTTTAGCTACGGCCAATCTAAAAGTAGGGGATTCTGTTGTTTCTTCCCCCAAAGCTCCCATCAAAGAAGGTAATCGTTTACCTCTAAAAAATATTCCTGTTGGCACCCCTATCAACTGTTTGGAATTTCAAGCCGGTCGAGGCGCCCAAATAATTAAATCTGCCGGTTCTGCGGCCTTTATTCAATCAATCGATGTCAACAAAGTTACTATTAAATTACCCTCTGGTGAGCTTCGTCTTTTTCCTGGTGATGCCTGTGCTACCATTGGTCAAATTGGTAATGTCGATCATTCAAACATTAAATTAGTCAAAGCCGGTGATTCTCGCCATCGTGGGATTCGACCAGCAGTTAGGGGTGTGGCTCAAAATCCTCACTCTCATCCACACGGGGGCGGTGAAGGTCGTTCCAGTATCGGCATGAATCCCAAAACTCCCTGGGGTAAACCAGCTATGGGTAAAAAAACCAGAAAACATAAAAAAGCCTCAAACAAATTAATTATTAAAAGAAGAAAAAAGTAATCTATGGCTAGATCATCAAAAAAAGGTCCCTACATTGATGCTAAATTAGTCAAAAAAACAGCGGCTAGTCAAGATGCCAATCCTATTAAAACATATGCTCGCGGCAGTCAGATCTCTCCCGATTTTGTCGGTCACCATTATTCTGTTCACAACGGTCATAAATTTATTGAAGTCTATGTCACTGAAGACATGGTCGGTCATCGTTTCGGTGAATTTGCTTTAACCAGAACATTTAAAGGCCATGGTCGGGTGGTTAAACGGGTTATTGAGAAAACTTAAAATATGGCTAAAGAAAATATCAAAAAAACTACTCCCAAAAAAGTTGCAGTTGCCAAAACTCCAGTAAAAGAGTTAAGCGAAGCGAAATCCCGCATCGGCGGGACTCCAGAATTTAAACTATCGAAATATACCGATAAAAATATTAAAATTTCTCCTCGAAAACTTCGCCTTTTGACTACTTCCATCAAAAAAATATCACCTTCAGTTGCCTTAACAAGATTGTCTTTAACCAATACCAAGGCGGCTCGGGTTTTGGCTTCGGCTCTTAAAACTGCCATTTCAGTGGCTAAAAATAATTATGATTTAATCCCCGAAACTCTTAAATTTGATACAATTACCGTCAACGAAGGTCCCAAGACTAAACGCCTGGATAAATCTCATGGCTCTCATTTTGCCAGAGGGGTCATTATCAAGCGACATAGCTACTTAACCATAATCGTTAAAGGTCAAGTCAAAAAATAAATATATGGGTCAAAAAGTTAATCCAATCGCTTTCAGACTAAAAACCACCTCCACCTCTCCTGAGTGGCAGTCTTCTTGGTATGCCAGCAAAACTAAATATAAAGAGCTTCTTCTCGAAGATTATAAAATTCGCCAGGTCTTGCAAAAGAAACTATCTTCAGCCGGTATCGTTGCTATTCGAATTGAACGCTCAGCTAAAAAAATAAAATTAATTTTAATTGTTTCCCGCCCCGGTTTAGTTATTGGTCGTGGTGGCAAAGAGCTTGAGGCGACCAAGCTTGAAGTTCAGAAAATAATTGGTAAACAAAAAGCCAAAACCAACATTGACATTCAAGTTGAAGAATTTAAAAATACTGATTTATCGGCAAAATTAGTGGCTGAAAAAATTTCTTTTCAACTCGCCAAGCGCATGCCTTATCGCCGGGTCGTTCTCTCTGCAATTGAAAAATCAATGGCCGCTGGTGTCAAGGGTATCAAAGTTATTCTCTCCGGTCGTATCAATGGTGCCGAAATTAGCCGCCGAGAAAAATTCCATCAAGGTCAAGTTCCCCTAAGTACCATTAAATCCAGAATCGATTATGCCGAGGTTCCTTGTCTCACCCGATCTGGATATATCGGAGTTAAAGTTTATTTATGCTTAACTTAAATTTTACTATTTACTATTAATCTCTTAATCTAATAATCTAATTATGTTACAACCATCACGCACCAAATACCGAAAGCAGTTCCGAGGCCGAATGAGAGGCAATTCTCAAGGTAATTTAGTTGCCTTTGGTGAATATGGTCTAAAAGCCATGACCTGCGGCTGGATAACCAGCAATCAAATTGAAGCCGCCCGCCGGGCTATTGCTCATGCTACCAAAAGAAATGGTCGTATTTGGATTCGTATTTTCCCCGACAAACCCTTTACTCAAAAAGGAGCTGGCGCCCCCCTTGGTGCCGGTAAAGGTGATGTCAAAGGTTATGTCTGTGTGATTCGTCCCGGCCGTATATTATTTGAAGTTACCGGTATTGCTGAAGCCGAGGCTCATGAGGCTCTAAACTTGGCTGCAGCTAAATTACCAGTTATTACTAAAGTCGTTAAAAGAAAATAATTTACTAAAGATTTTATGAAAAAAACTGATAAAATTGCCTACAAGCAAAAAACAAAAGCAGAATTGATTACTAATTTGGCTGATCTTCGAAAAAAATTGATGGAGGCCAAGAGTAAGCAGTATCTAGGCAACCAAAAAGATACTTCTGTTTTTAAAAAAATTCAGTCAGAAATAGCCCTAATTTCGACATTAATTAATCAAAATGACAGACAAAATTAATCCTAAAACTGGAAAAATTTTTACCGGCATTGTTGTCTCCGACAAAATGGCCAACACTATTGTGGTCTCTTTGTCCTACACCTTTCGTCATCCTTTATATAAAAAAATCGTCAAGAAAAACAAAAAAATATACGCTGAAAATAATCTCAAAGCCAAAACTGGTGATACTGTTAAAGTTCGCGAGACAAGACCCCTTAGTAAACTCAAAAGATTCATTACCTTAGAAATTATTAAATCAGGCACCGCCGAGTAATATGCTTCAACTAAGAACCCGACTCAAACCAGCTGATAATTGCGGAGCTAAATCTCTCGAAATTATGCATATTTATGTTGGTTCCAAACACAAACAAGCTGGAATTGGGGACACAGTTCTTGCTGTTGTTAAAGAAGCCATGCCCAATGGCCTTGTTAAAAAGAAAGAAAAAGTTAAAGCCGTCATCGTCCGCACCAAAAAAGAATTAGGTCGCCCCGATGGTTCTTATATTCGTTTTTCCGACAATGCTGCTGTCATTATTGATTCTCAAAAAAATCCTCGAGGTACACGCATCTTTGGCCCAATTGCCCGCGAAATAAAAGATGCTGGTTATACCAAAATTGCTTCTATGGCTAAGGAGGTTTATTAATATGAAAATTCAAAAAGGTGATAAAGTCGAAATTTTGATTGGAAAAGACAAGGGTCGTAGTGGTGAGGTTCTTCGGGTTTTTACTAAAAAACAAGAAATAATTGTCAAGGGACTTAATCTATTCAAAAAACATTTAAAACCGACTCAAGGTCAGAAGGGAGGTATTATCGAAAAAGAAAGAGCTCTGAAAGTTAGTAAAGTTATGCTAATTTGTCCCAGCTGTGGCAAAAAAGTTCGAGTTGCTTATCAAATTGATAAAAACGGTGACAAATCAAGAATTTGTCGTAAGTGTAAATCTATTATCATGCCCAGTAAAAAATAAACCATATGATGTCACCTTATCTCAAAGAAATAAATCAAAAATTAAGTCAGACACTAGGGATAAAAAATCCTAATGCTTTACCTAAATTAACCAAAGTCGTCATTAACTATCGTGTTTCTGATGGTCGAGACAGCAAAGAGCTTTTAGCCGCGGCTGAAAAAGAATTAATGGCTATTACTGGACAAAAACCTCGCTTAACCCGTTCTAAAAAATCAGTTGCTGCCTTTAAGCTTCGTCAGGGAGAACCTCTCGCTTACAAAGTGACTCTTCGCTCCGCCAGAATGTACGATTTTATCAATAAGCTTTTCAACTTAGTTTTGCCCCGTCTTCGCGATTTTAAGGGCTTACCCTTAGATTCTTTTGATAAGCAGGGAAATTATTCACTTACCATTCGTGATCAAACCTATTTTTCCGAAATAGATCTAGACGTCATTAATAAAATTCGATCGGTTGAAGTGACTTTATGTATTTCTGCTTCTTCAATCGAAGAGTCAAAAATGTTATTATCCACCCTGGGATTTCCCTTTGAAAAATAAATATGGCTACCACTGCAAAAAAAGTTAGAGAACTAAAAAAATTAAAATATTCTGTTCGACATCATAATCGTTGCCAGCTTTGTGGCCGGCCCCGATCATATATTCGTCTTTTTGGACTTTGTCGTTTATGTTTTAGAAAATTAGCAAACACTGGCGCCCTTCCTGGGGTCAAAAGAGCCAGCTGGTAAACCTATGATAAATTCTCTCTCCTGTGACTTATTAATCAGAATCAAAAACGGTTCAAGGGCTGGTCGAAAAAGTATTTCCGCTCCTTTATCAAAGTATTCTGTTTCCATTCTTGAAAAACTTAAAAAACACGGATTTATTGCCGATTTTACTGTTGATTCAAAAGAGAGAATTATCTCGATTAGCCAGCCCCGAATTCAGGATTTAGAAATTTATTCTCGGCCATCTCGCCGACTCTACTGTACTTCTTCTTCAATTCCTTGGGGAAAAACTCCAAATTCGTTAATTATTATTTCCACTTCCAGTGGTTTGCTCTCTCAAAAAGAAGCCGTTACCAAAAAACTCGGCGGAGAGCTCGTTGCCGAAATTTGGTAAATATCTATGTCACGCATTGGCAAACAAATTATTACTATTCCCGAAAACGTCACTGTCAAAAGTGAAGCCTCTGTCATTACGATTACTGGTCCCATGGGGACAATGACTCATTCTATTCCACCAAAAATTCAAGTTAGTGTTGAAAATAATCAATTAAAAGTTTCGCGTCTCGCCGAAGACAAACAAACCCGTTCGAACCACGGTTCTCTCCGGGCTCATTTAAATAATATCGTTAAAGGAGTTGTTACTCCCTGGAAAAAGGAATTAGAAATTCGTGGTACCGGATACAAAGCCTCAGTCTCCGGCGATAAATTAACCGTTCTCGCTGGTTATATTCATCCTGTTTTTATTTTTGCTCCCGAAGGTATCACTATTACCGTTAACGAAGAAACTAAAATTACTGTTTCCGGCTGTAGTCGCGAAGTTGTTGGTCAAATTGCCAGCAATATTCGAAAAATCCGTCCCCCAGAACCTTACAAAGGCAAGGGAATTCGTTATCTAAATGAATTTATAAAGTTAAAAGCTGGTAAAACTGCCAAAGCTTAAAAAAATATGACCACCCTTAATCAAAGTAAAACCAGACGCCTTCATCGAGTCCGTGGTAAATTATCCCAAAATATAACTATTCCTCGTCTTTCGGTTTTTCGCAGTAATTGTCATATTTGGGCTCAAATAATTGACGATAAACACGGCAAAACCTTAGTTTCCGCCTCCACCAAAACCGTAAAAACCAAAGGGACTAAATCAGAGCAGTCAAAGGCCGTTGGTTCTGCCATTGCTAAATTAGCTCAATCTAAAAAAATTACTTTTATTAGATTTGATCGTGGTCTCTATCGTTATCACGGCCGGGTAAAAGCGCTGGCCGAGGGTGCCAGAGACGGAGGTCTAAAATTTTAAAAAACTATGTACCAAGACAGAGAAGAAAAAATAGTCAGTGAATTTACCGATAAAGTCGTTGAAATTAAACGTGTTTCTAAAAAAACTAAAGGCGGTAATCAAATTTCTTTTACCGCCCTAGTCGTTACCGGCGACAAGAAAAACCGAGTTGGAGTGGGTCATGGCCGGGCTAAAAGTGTAGCTGATGCCATTCAAAAAGCGATCAATCGGGGTCGAAAATCACTCATCGAAGTACCTATTGTTAACGGCACTATTCCTGCTTCTATTAAATTAAAGTTTAAAGGCGCGGTTATCCTACTTCGACCAGGTAAGGAGGGAAGCGGTTTAATCGCTGGTGGTCCCATCCGTTCCGTTGTTGAACTTGCTGGAATCAAAGACGTGGTCAGTAAAATTATTGGTTCAAGAAATAAATCAATCAATGTCTGGGCGACTATTAAAGCATTAGAGGTTCTTAAAAAATAATATGGATATTTTATCTTCTTTAAAAAAGACTACTACCAAGCAGTCAAAACGTGTCGGCCGAGGTATCGGTTCCGGTGTTGGTGGCCATACTACTGGTCGCGGCGCCAAGGGGGATAATGTCAGAGGTCATGGCAAGTTAACTTTTGACGGCACCAAAATTAAAAAAGGCTGGCTAAAAAGATTACCTTTCCTACGTGGAAAACATCGATTACTGCCTCTAAACGATACCTACATTGTTTCTTTAACTCAAATTAATTCCTGGTTTAAAGCTGGTGATGTCGTTGATAAAAAAACTATTTTTGAAAAAATTATTCGCACTACCAAAAGAGATTTAACCAAAAAAGTTAAAATCTTATCTACTGGTGATCTTGATAAAAAATTAACTTTTAAAGGCCTCGAGCTTTCGGAGAAAGCGTCTTCAAAAGTATTAGCTTCAGGTGGTAAGATAGAGTCATGAATTATCTGACAAAATCATTGTCTCTTTATAAAGAGGGCTTAAAAGCTCCTCTACTCCGAAAAAAAATCTTATTTACTCTCGGTATCTTAATTATTTTTCGCCTCATTGCTCATATTCCTGTTCCTGGGGTAAATCTAGCTTTACTAAAATCATTTTTTGCTCAAAATCAGCTTCTCTCACTTCTTGATATTTTTTCTGGCGGTACTCTCGCTAATTTTTCCATTGCTGCCCTGGGATTAAATCCATACATCAATGCTTCGATCATGCTCCAACTTTTAGGTTTTGTCATCCCCGAGCTCAAAGAGCTCCAAAAAGAAGGGGAGTATGGTCAGGCCAAATTAAATCAGTACACCCGGATTATTACCATCCCTCTTTCTATCTTTCAATCTCTTGGTATGTACGGCATCTTAAAATCTCAAAATATTATTGGCCAGCAGTCAATTTTAGTTATTGTGGCTTTAATTGCCTCCATGGTCACTGGGACCATGATTATGATCTTTTTGGGAGAATTAATTAATGAATTTGGGATTGGCAATGGTATTTCAGTTATGATTTTTGCCGGGATTATTTCCCGTTTACCAGTATCAGCCATTCAATCTTTAAGTTTGGCTGATTTTTCCAATCCCCAAACTCTATTTAATTTAATCTTATTCCTGGCTCTGGCTGTGGCCATTATTTTTGCTGTTGTCACCATTGAAGAAGCCGTTTTAAGAATTCCAGTTTCTTATGCCAAAAGAGCCCAGACAACCTATCTTCCTATTAAAATAAACGTGGCTGGAGTTATGCCCATTATTTTTGCCGTTTCCCTCGTTTCTTTACCCTCTCTTTTAGGCCAAGCTCTTAGTCGGGTAGGCAACCAAGCCATCGCCACTTTTGCCCGTAATTTATCATTAGCTTTTAGCGGTACCAGTATTTTGTATTTAGTTACCTATTTTGTGATGGTAATTGTCTTTACTTTTTTCTACTCCACTGTTGTTTTCAAACCAAAAGATGTCGCTGAAGAGCTTCGTAAATCAGGCGGTTTTATCCCCGGAATTCGTCCCGGAGTTGCCACTGAAAAAAGACTCGAATATTTACTTTATCGGGTTGTTTTTATTGGAGCCTTCTTTCTAGCGATGATTGCCGTCATTCCTTCTGTCATTCAAAAAGTGACGGGGATAACTTCACTAAGTATTGGTGGAACTTCAGTTTTAATCGTAGTCTCGGTTATTCTTGAATTAAATCGTAAAATTGAAAATGTAGTTCAAATGTATAATTACGATAAACTAAC
>DHGB01000042.1:843-3448 GCA_002402535.1 Candidatus Shapirobacteria bacterium UBA4809 | reverse complement strand
CCACTCTCTTCAAAAATAATATTTTGGAGGCTCATCATTCCGATTTTTATCCCGGTTTCTATCACCGATTTACCTAATTTTTTGCTTAATTCATCGACACTCAAAGATTCTATTTTAAGAAATTTTATTATTTCATTTTCCAAAGGATTAAGACTCTCAAAAAAATTTTCCTGAAGTATTTTATGACTGCCGATTATTTCCTCAGCTGATAAAGTCATTTTCGCTAAATCATTTTTGATTAAGTAATTCGTACCTTCAGCAATGCTATTGTTGATTTGGCCGGGGATAGCATAAACGTTTTTCCCTTGTTCTCGGCCCATTCTGGCTGTAATTAGAGATCCAGATTTTATGCCCGCCTCGATGACTAAAACACCCAAACTGGAGAGACCAGCTACAATCCTGTTTCTTTGAGGAAAACTCCATAAAGTTGGCTGAAAATCTGGCTTATATTCTGAAATAACGAGGCCTCCCGCCTCCAGAATTTGGCAATATAAATTATCGTTTTCTGGTGGAGTTAAAATATCAAGGCCGCCACCCAAAACAGCGACGGTCTTTCCTCCGAATTCCAAGCATTTTAAATGTGACTCAGTATCTACCCCGTACATAAAACCGGAAATAATAGATATTTTATTAGTGACTAACTCAGGCATAAACTTGGCGATTACTTCTTTTCCGTATCGGCTCATTCGCCGACTCCCGACCACTGCCAAACTTTTAGTAAAAATATTATTGTCCCAGCTTCCTCGGTAAAATAATTTATCCGGACAATTTTTTATTTCTACTAGTTGTTTCGGAAAATCTATTTTCCTAATAATTTTTATTGGCCACTTCTTCCACTTATTCATCCAATGTTCTCGTAATGTCTAATCTCCTTACCTAAGATACACACGGCGTCTAGTCTAAATTTTTCAAAATATTTTATTCTTCTTTCTACTAAATAACTTTCAGCTACCCTTTTTACTTGCCAAATTTTATTTGGACTAATCATTTCTTCTGGGATTCCGAGGCGGTCATCACTTTTATATTTTACCTCAACAAAAACAAGCCAGTCTCCGTCGCTCATTATCAAATCAATTTCTCCGATTTTATTTTCGAAATTTGCTTCGATAAACACATAGCCTTTTTTAATCAAATACTCCTTGGCAATATTCTCGCCATATCTTCCTTTATGATAATTTTCCTCTTTCGTTTTCATATGTTTTATCTGGTTTTAGATTTTTTCTTTTTTACTCTCCCACCCTCACTCGGTACTGTAGTGCCTCCGCGATATGAATATCTTTAATGTTTTCCGAGGCCGCTAAATCGGCGATGGTACGGCTTACTTTTATTAATCTAAAATAAGTTCGAGCCGATAGAGAAAATTTATTTACGGCCTGTTTTAAGAGTAAATTAGCGCTATCTTCCAGTTTTGCCCACTCTTTTAAATGCTTATTTTTCATATCGGAATTGCTATAGATTCCCTTGGTATTTTCAAATCTCTTTTTTTGAATTTCTCTGGCCTTAATTACCCTTTCTCTAATCACTTCTGACTTTTCAGCCGAGTTTGAATTGCTCCCAATCATCAGTTTATTGACATCTACCGAAGGCACATTTAAATGAATATCAATTCTGTCAAGAATTGGTCCAGAAAGTTTTTTTTGATAATTCATAATTTGGTGAATATTACATTTACATTCTTTTTTTTCATCTCCCAGGTAGCCACACGGGCAAGGATTTGCTGCTGCTACCAGCATAAATTGACAGGGAAAAGAAACTGAGCCCGAGGCCCTAGATATACAAACATAGCCATCTTCTAAAGGTTGTCTCAGCGCTTCCAGACTCATTCTGGATACTTCTGGAAACTCATCAATAAACAGTACTCCCCGATGGGATAAAGAAATTTCACCAGGCCTTGGGTTACTGCCACCGCCAATTAGACCTACCTGTGAAGTGGTGTGATGAGGCGACCTAAAGGGTCTATTTCTGATTAGTGAACCACCGGGAGGGATGTTTCCGGTTATAGAATAAATCTTTGTTACCTCAAGACTTTCTGCTTCCGATAGGGGAGGCAAAATGCCAGGAAGAGCTTTTGACAACATGGTTTTTCCCGAGCCCGGAGGACCGATTAAAAACACATTATGACCACCCGCGGCGGCAATTTCCAGGGCTCTTTTGGCTGATTCCTGACCGAGTATTTCAGAAAAATCAAAAGGAACCAAGGTTTCATCAATTAAATCCTTACTTTCAACATAATTTAAAGCTTTAATTAATTTTTCCCCCCTCAAATGTTTGATTAAACTCCTCAAATTATCAACTGGGTAAACTTCAATTCCTTCAACTACTACCGCTTCGTTGGCACATAGTCTTGGCACAAAAATTTTCCTTACTCTTTTTTCCTTCGCCAAAATTGCTAAAAGAAAAACTCCTCTAGAGTGGCGCAGGCTTCCATCCAGGGATAATTCTCCAAAAAAATAAGCTTTTTCCTTAGGTAAAATGATTTGCTCACTAGATGCTAATATCCCTACAGCAATGGGTAAATCATAACAGGCGCCTTCCTTAGGCAGATCCGCCGGGGCCAAATTTACCGTAATTTTAGCCGTTGGGAATTCCATTTCTGAATTAACTA
>DHGB01000042.1:0-797 GCA_002402535.1 Candidatus Shapirobacteria bacterium UBA4809 | reverse complement strand
GCCTCAAGACCATAATTTGCCGCGCTCCATATCTTTGTAAGCATTTATACAAAACTTTAAACTATTTTATTCACTAAAAAAAGTAGTAAATCTGACAATGTAATAAATTTACCAAAATCAAATAATGGCAGTAGAATAGAAATATGGATACAGAAAAAGTATTTGCATTCATTGATAGTCAAAATTTAAACCTAGGTACTTCAGAAAATTTATATAAAGGAAAAATTTTAATATATTCTGGATGGAGATTAGATTTTAAAAAATTTCGAAAATATCTTTTTGATAAATTCAGAGTTCAAAAGGCATATATTTTTATAGGTTTTTCACCTGAGTATAAGGAACTATATAAGCATTTAGAATCATATGGTTATGAATTAATTTTTAAACCAACCGTAAAAGACAATAATGGAAAATTGAAAGGAAATGTTGATTCAGAATTGGTTCTTAACTGTGCTGCTATACAATATCAGAACTTTGACAAAGCAGTAATTGTGGCTGGAGATGGTGATTATAGATGTCTTCTCGAATTTTTAAAAAATAATAATAAATTATTTAAAGTTGTAATTCCAAATCAAAAATCAGAGTCATCTTTGTTAAAACCTTTTCAAGAGTTTAAAGTTTTTATTCAATCAGAAAAAAGTAAATTAGAATATAGACCAACGCAATTTCAAACAAAAAGAAAGAAAAGAAAACAAAAAAAATGAGAGGCGTCACACAAAGACACGTAGTCCTTAGTTCGTATTCTCTCTCATGATTGAAATATTTTACACCAAAACGTAGAAATTTGTCAATACATT
>DHGB01000066.1 GCA_002402535.1 Candidatus Shapirobacteria bacterium UBA4809 | reverse complement strand
TTTCTTCCTGGCGCCTTTTTCGCCCCGGTTATCCCTCCATGCAGGATGATATTCAAATATTTCGTTTACAACAGTTTGACCAGTGTTTAAAAGATGGCCAAATCCCTTGTCGATATATCGCCAATGGGGGATTGGGCTACGGCTATCCACTCTATAATTTTTATTCACCTCTGCCCTATGCTGTGGCCGAATCCTTTCATCTACTCGGTTTAAATTTTATTAACTCAATTAAAGTTGTTTTTATAATCCCAGCCTTTTTAAGAACTTTTGGCATGTATCTGTTTTCATCTGCTTTCTTTGGTCCACTTGGGGGACTTTTAGCCGGCATTCTTTATTCTTTAGCCCCCTACCAGGCTGTCAATACCTTTGTTCGAGGTGCTCTCGGCGAAACCTGGGCCCTGGCCCTCCTGCCTCTGGTATTTTGGAGTATCTCTCGGCGCAAAACTAAATTATCGGTATTATTTCTTAGCTCCTTGATGCTCAGCCACAATTTAACCTTAATTTACTCCATACCTCTATTGGCCATATTTTCTATATTGATTAAGAAATTTAAGTATTTTTTTCGAACTTTACTTTGGTCATCAGCTATATGTAGTTTTTTTCTCCTCCCGGCTTTTTTTGAAAAAAATTTAACAACGGTAAACACCATGACTCAGGGATTTTTCAGTTATATTATTCATTTTGCCACCTTAAAACAGTTATTCATTTCAAATTTTTGGGGTTACTCTGGCACCATGTGGGGTCCTATCGATGGTCTTTCGTTTAACATCGGCTTATTTCAATATTTAGTTCCCACCCTTGTTTTTTTATATTATTTATTGAGTAAAAATTCAAAACACCGCCTTTTAATTATTTTATTATTTATAATTGGACTTTTAGGCTTATTTTTAACCCACAACAAATCCACATTTATTTGGCGGTTATTTCCCTTTATGACCTATTTCCAATTTCCCTGGCGATTTCTGGGACTCACCATCTTCTGTTTTTCTTTTATAAGCGGGGGACTGGCCTATTTAATAAAAAATAAATTTAAATTGCCAATTTTTACCGCATTAATGGTAATTATTACTATCACCAGCGTTTCGTATTTCAGAGAAGATATCTGGTATCCAAATTTAACTGATCAAGGCAAATTAAGTGGCAGTGAATTAATTCGCCAAAGTGCCGCCGGTCTTATGGACTATTGGCCAAAATACGGTCAAAATTTTCCTCAAGACTATGCCCCCCATACTCCTACTGTCCTCGAGGGTGAAGTTGACTTTATAAAATACTATAAAAATAGTCATTTCTCAGAGGCCGATTTCTCAGTTTCAACTCCTAAAGCAATTGTTAATCTCCCCGTAGTTTATTTTCCAAATTGGAATTTAGTCATTGATGGGAAAAAATCAGATTATAAAATAGACCCAAATCTTGGCTTAATTCAACTTGAGCTAGATCAGGGGGGGCACAGTTATGAACTGGCCTTCAAAAATACCACCATTCGTACTTTTGCTAATCTTTTTTCCCTACTGGCACTGGGGAGCTTTATAATACTTATAATCCGTGAAAAACGTTCATAAAATAATATTTATTATAATTCTGTTATTAGCTGGATTTTTTCGCTTTTGGAATTTAGCTTCTCTGCCTTCGGGCCTAAATTGGGACGAAATTTCTCATGGTTACAATGCCTATTCACTTCTAAAAACCGGAAAAGATCAGTGGGGTCAATCGTGGCCTATTTTCAACTTTCGAGCCTACGGTGATTATCCCACCGCCGCCAATTTATATTTCACCCTGCCTTCAATCGCTCTTTTCGGGCTAAATGCTTTTTCCATTCGCCTACCCGCAGCTATATTTGGCTTTCTTTTTGTCGTCTTTAATTATTTTTTGGCAAAATTAATTTTTAAAAATGAAAAATTGGCTCTCTTTAATATGTTTTTAGCCGCTCTTTCACCCTGGGCCCTCTTTCCTTCACGCGGCGTCTTTCAGTCAAATTTAGCTCAGTTCTTTTTTATTGCCGGACTATATTATTTTTATAAATCACTATTAAAGCCAAATAACGCCTATCTTTCGGCTCTATTTTTTGGAATTTCACTTTACTCATATCACAATACCCGTATTGCCGTCCCCCTGCTTATTATCTATTTCATTATTTATTATTGGCGTCAGCTAAAAAATAGAACTCATCTTTACGCCCTCATCATTTTTTTATTTCTGGCCATTCCCAATCTTCTAAATTTATTTTCACCCGAGTCGCGGGCTAGAAATCGTTGGGTAGGTATCATCAATCCCAATTCTATTAATTTAATCAATGAAAAGAGGCGCCTCTTTGAAGGTCCGGCTCTATTAAATCGGGCTTTAAATAATAAAGTTCTTTATTTTTCTAATCAGCTGCTGGGCAATTATCTAAATTTATTTAATCCCTTCCCCTTATTTTTTACGGGATCACAAAATTATCAATTTAATCCTCCCGGGACCGGGTTACTTTTTGTGATTCTTTTACCCCTTTTTTATTTTGGCCTATTTAGACTTCGACAATTTTTTATACCCCTGCTGATTACTCTGCTTCCCGCCGCCCTAACTGTCGGCGACTTTCCTTCAATAAGAGCCACCATCGCCTTGCCATTCTATTTTTTAGCCATAAGCTATGGGGCAAGCTTAATCAAGAAAAATAAATATTTCTATTTAGTAATTTGGATATTTCTTCTGGAATTTTTAGTTTACTGGTCAAAATATTTAAAATACAATCAAAACTATTCTCAAAACTGGCAATACGGCTATCAGGAAATGGTAGCCAAACTAAAAGAAAATTATTCAAACTACGAAAAAATTTATATAACCAAAAAATACGGCGAAGCCCATGAATTTATCTTATTTTATTGGCCTTGGGATCCTGAGAAATATCAAAACGATCCCAATTTAAATTGGGATTTTCATGCTGATTGGTACTGGGTCAACGCTTTTGATAAATTTATT
The DNA here is from genome assembly GCA_002402535.1 of Candidatus Shapirobacteria bacterium UBA4809. Taxonomy (GTDB): domain Bacteria; phylum Patescibacteriota; class Microgenomatia; order UBA12405; family UBA12405; genus UBA12158. The sequence goes on along the minus strand of DHGB01000066.1, from coordinate 94 downwards.
TTTGTCAATGATTGGGAAATTGCTGATTTAACTTTACCCCCAAATTCACTTTTAATTACTTCTCCCAATAATTATTCTAAAAATAATGGCAAAC
>DHGB01000024.1:12200-14540 GCA_002402535.1 Candidatus Shapirobacteria bacterium UBA4809 | reverse complement strand
CTTCCCGGGCTTTTGTGGGGGCGGTGTCGGATTCATTCCGACCTGGATATCCATCAATATATTTAATGGGAGAACCAAAGGCTTTAGCTATTTCAATGACAGAATATTTTTTTGAATTACATAGGGCATAGTTATCACCTAGGCCTTTTTCGCCAACTAAAATAATCCCCTGAGCTAGGTCTCCGACATAGGTGAAGTTTCTTTTTTGAGTGCCGGGTTTAACTACAGTCAGAGCTTCTCCTTTAAGATAGATCTGTTCAAATTTGGCAATTAGAGTGGCATATTTGCCTATTCCATTTTCTCTTGGTCCAAAGGCATTATAGAAATAGCAGATAGCGTAGGGTAAATTGTACCAACGGCCATAATCATTAATTAAATCGACATTTGTAGCTTTGGAAAAAGAATAAGGATTTTGATGTCGACCATTTCCCTCTATTGCAAATTTAGTGCTAGAGGCCGCATAAACCAGCTTGCCAACCTTTCTTTTTTGGCAAAAATTAACGACGGCAAAAGTACCAAGAATATTGAGATCATAGACTTTTTCGACATCATCAAAAGAAGGAGCAACTCGGGCATATTCACCCAGATGATAAACAATATCTGGAGTTTCAGGTATTAATTTATCAATGTCTTTGGTGTGCCCAGTGCGATACTGAGCTCCATCAATATGGTTTTCTAATTTTCCAGTGAAATAATTGTCAAGGGAAATAACCTTATTGTTTGAGTCTTTAACCAGAATTTCGATAATATGAGAGCCGATGTGACCGGCGCCACCAGTGACCAAAATTGTTTTTGGCATTGAATGATTATAACTCAGAGTAGACAGGTCTAAGAGTTTCCATTAATTTGGAATAAAAACGGAGATTGTGAATTGTGGCCAGTCTTAGGGCAGTTATTTCTTTGATACGAAAAAGATGAGCTAAATAGGACCGGGAATAGTTTTGACAAAGAAGACAATCACAAAATTCAGAGACAGGACGCTGGTCCCGATAATAAATATTTTTATCAGGGGTGTAGTATTCGTAATCACTATAATCTTGATTTTTACTGACATATAGACGTTTGTGGCGGGCGTCACGGGTGGGGAGAACACAGTCGAAAATATTCCAACCTGTTTTAACGAGCGCCGTAATTTCGTGGGGTTTACCGATACCAAGGGCGTAGAGAAAATAATTTTTAGGGGTACTGTCGGCAATTATTTGAGCTGATTCGTAATCAAAGGTGCCATCTTTATTGATAGGCCAGCCACCGTAGCCAAGGCCATCAAAACCGATTTTGACTAGCTCCTGCGTACAATATTTTCGCAAATCTGAATATTTTCCGCCTTGGACTACTCCCAATAGATAGGGAGTATTCTCTTTAGTAAGTTTTTTTTGAGCGATTAATTTATCAAAAATTTGTCGACATTCCCTGGCCCATTTTAGGGTCCGCTCGACGCTGATTTTCGCCTTTTCGTAGTTGTCTTTAGGGTCGGTAAAGTCGTCGAGAACGACAACCATATCACTTTTTAATTCAAGTTGAAGTTTAATCGACATTTCCGGAGTGAAGAGAATTTTTTTACCATCCATTTTAAAGGTGACGCCGATATCAGTGACAGCCTGATTTCCCCCCATGGTTTTGGCAAGGGACATAACCTGAAAACCACCGGAGTCAGAAATGATTCCCCCACTCCAGTTCATAAAGTTGCCAACACCTTTGAAATTTTTTATTACTTCATGACCGGGATCTTGATATAGGTGAAAGGTATTGACTAAAACACCTAAAGTATGGGTATTTTTTATATCTTCGGAATCAAGAGTTTTTAAGACAGCCCGAGTAGCATCGGGGAAAAATATTGGTAAGGGAATTTTTTTACCGGTAAGGGTTTTAAAGAATTGAGGACGATTCAATGTCATTTTTTAATAGTTTTTAAATATGTACTAATTCTTTTATTAATGTAACCTCTACCAAATCCGGTTTTTAATTGTAGTTCTCTTTTTCTAGCGTCGGTTTTATTTAAACAACTTTCAAAATAAATTAATTTTAATTGGTCAAATTTTTTAGTGGTATTTACTTCTTTATTTAAGTGTCTTTGATATCTTTTTTTAATATCTTTGGTGTAACCAATATAAAATTTATTCTTGATTTGTAATCTATTTGAACATAACAACACGTAAGTGTAATAAAACATTCATTTAGTATAAGTCAGCCTAAAGTGCTTTGCACGTTATGGCTGACCCGCCAAAATGCGTAGCTTTTGGTGGGTCGGGGATACAGGATTCGAACCTGCAACCTCATGGTCCCAAACCATGCACGCTAGCCAATTGCGCCAATCCCCGCCTACGCTAAAGCTACGGCGGG
>DHGB01000024.1:0-12179 GCA_002402535.1 Candidatus Shapirobacteria bacterium UBA4809 | reverse complement strand
GTATACCAGTTCCACCACAGCGGCATTTTTGAGCGGGTAACGGGACTCGAACCCGTGACTCGTCCTTGGCAAGGACGCATAGTAACCACTATACTATACCCGCTAATTAAATTTCATAAGAAATGTGCCGAAGGTTGGACTCGAACCAACATCCCAGGTTTTTCAGACCAGTGCCGTGACCATCTTGGCTACTTCGGCAAAGAAGTATGCTTATTTTAACAAAAAAAAGATTAAATGTATGGTGCCGTCGAGAGGAGTCGAACCTCCATGGCTTGCGCCACACGCTTCTGAGACGTGCTTGTCTACCAGTTTCAACACGACGGCAGACTGCTATATTTTACCCTAAAAGTACTATTTAAAATCATTTTTGATAAAATAATGTACAAACGCGGGTATAGTTTAGTGGTAGAACGAAAGATTTCCAATCTCTCGGCGAGGGTCCGATTCCCTCTACCCGCTCCCCTATTTTAAAAATTTGGCTGTTTAGCTCAGTTGGTAGAGCGCATCGTTTACATCGATGATGTCGGGGGTTCGAGCCCCTCAACAGCCACCCTTCGCTAAAGCTACGGGTTGGCATGCCACCCAGAAAAGCAATAAATTGGCGAGGCCACTTTTGCGATATAATATTGAGTTCTTTGAAAATTTGCCGACGTGGTGAAATTGGTATACACGTACGCTTGAGGTGCGTATGCCGCAAGGTGTGGAGGTTCAAGTCCTCTCGTCGGCACTAGAAAGACGGACAATGCCCCGTCGTCNNTGGTTCGAATCCATGCGGGGCAACAGTTTTTCATAATCACAGAATGAAACAAGGTGTAAGTTTTGTTCGACTCAACGAATAATATTTAGAATCTAATATCTTATGTTTCGGGATAATGTTTTTTACTAGAAAGTAGTAAAAAATGGCAGTATTGGCTATAATCAATCCATTTATGTATTAAATTTATGAATATCAACGAAAAGGACAGTCTAACGTGTACAAATGAAAAAATAATCCAATATTCAGATATTGTTTGTCGAGAAATAAGAAATCCTTTACGAATTTTATCAAAAGAGTCTAGAAATAAGTTGATAATAGAAGCATCAGAAGTTTTAGAAAGTACTACCTGTGAGAAATTTGTATCAAGCTCGGGGAAGCAAGGAATCGAAAAATTTATATTTGGGGCACTTGATCGAGGTAGAGTTCTTTTTATTTTTGAAAAAGATAATAAAATGATAGGATTTGACTCAATAAATTTATTAAATGATGGAAATAAATATTTTCGGTTTAAGGGGAATACTGTGCTTCATTTTAGTTCTGGACATATATTGCCGGAATATCAGGGAAATAATTATATAATTCGGTCAACGCGTGACTATATAGAAAACTTGTCGTACGAGAACAAACCACGGTTTATAGAAGGTTTCACTCAAAACCCAAGAGTGTTGCGTTTAATTACTAAATTAGTAAAAGGTCGAATTGTTCCAAATAGTGAACAGATGGACGAAGAATTACTATTAGGTCAAGAGGAAGCACTTAGGTTTATTGAAAGTGGTGGAACTAAATTGAAAAGAAAAAATAATTTTGTATTGGAGAAAAAATCAGATATTCAAATATATGGGGATAAAATTTATTCTGGTGACCCAGCTTTTGATAGATATTTTTATTATGATTTGGGTGTTAATTTACAAACGGGTGATTTAGTTAATTTTTTCGCAAAATTATAGATGAAAAATATTATTGTTGGTATTAATCAACCATATTATTTACCATACATAGGATTTTTTGATAGGATGAAAGCATGTGATGTTTTTGTTATAAATGGCTATTATCCGTTAAATCGAAAAGGCACTCATCATAAAAGAGTAAAAATTATTCAATTAAAGCAAAATAACGAAAAAGATGGTTTATATTTGATAGAAAAAATTGGAAAAAAGGTTAATAAAAAACTGTTTAATAAAATTGTACTAGGTGAAAGTTTTTGGAAATCACAAAAAGATCATATAGACACTCTTTATAGAACATATAGAAGAGGACCAGGTTTTGAGTATACAAAAAAATTGTTGGAACAAATGGAAGATGATTCATGTATAACGCTTGGAGAATACAATTTTAGATTAATTGTTTTTTTAGCAGATAGATTGAGATTGAAAGATAAAATCTTGGATATTACGAAAGAAAAATCATTTCCGAAAGAAATTTTTACGAAAAAGAGAAATAAAGATCAGTCTAATAAGGCAACTTATTGCAACTTAATGACTTGTAAATTTTTTGGTGCAAATCTTCACATTGCGGGACAAAATGGCCCTTTGTGGCTTGATGAAAAAGAATTTATAAATAATAAAATTGATGTGTTGTATCAAAAAGTTGGTTTTGTGGAATATAGGCAGTATCCACAAAAGGAAATATTTTTGAATGGTTTGAGTGTTGTTGATTTATTGTTTAACTGTGGCGAAAATGCAAAAAATATTATTGGTTGTGGTTCAACTTTTGTTGATAGAGAGACACTTTTACGGACTACAAAATTGACTGGAAGATGAAATCAGGATCATTTTTACTTCTTTTTAATAAATCAAAGACGAAGATATTCTTGGTTTTACGTTCTGATTTTCCTGTGTGGGGATTAACTGGTGGCGGTTTGAATGATTGTGAAAAACCTGATGATGGAGCAATAAGAGAGTCGATAGAGGAAACGGGTTTTGATGTAAAGTTAATTAAATATATAGGAAAATATAGAAATAATAATTTTATAATATTTGTATACGAGGGAAGAAAAGTTCATGGAAAATTTAAGCCTGAATTCGATGGTTGTAAAGGAAGGTGGTTTAGCGTAGAGCGTTTACCAAAAGATATGGTTTATTTGTCAAAAACAATAATTATAGATGCTTTAAGTAAAGGGAAAAAACCATTTTTTAAAAAATGTTCATTAAATAATATTAGAGATTTTGGATTATTTCTTAGACATCCCTTAAAAGTACTAAAATTTTTCATTGTCAAATTGACAAAGGGTTTTCTTGTAGCTATTAAAAATTAGTCTTGTTTTTAATTAGTGTATGTTTTTACATTTAGAGAGAATTAATTGAATATGGCTTTGGTTGTGAAAAATGATTTGATTTATGTTATTTTGAGTGATAGAACCAGTCATAGTTGATGAATATACATTGTCAGATCGTCTAACGGCAGGACTTCAGGTTTTGGGCCTGATAATTGTGGTTCGAATCCATATCTGACAACAGTTTTGATAAATCACAGAAATGTGATGTGGCGCAGGCCACTCCCGCACTATTGGCCAGCGCCAAGAATCCGTCATTTTGAAACGCAAAAAATTTTATAATATAATAATCTTAGTTATGAGAGATAAAATTAAAACGGTAGTACAGACTAAAAAGGATTCTGACTATGTTTGGACTTGTGATTATTGTGGAGAGGAATTTAAAACTAAAAAAGAATCAGACAAACACGAATTGTCTTGTGAAAAGAATCCTATTGTTTCAAAAAACCACAAAAAATTTATTAAATTATCAAAAATTTCTGGAACAATTTGGGTTATCACTATTGCTTTATTTTTTTTATTAGTTCTATTGGCTAATAAATTTCCTCAGTTTTCATACGAAAATTCTAAGATTCCATCATATTTTTTAATTGTAATTATAATTATTGGAATTATTTCATTTCTAATAACCGCTATAAGTTTAGCTTTAGATCTTTCTTACGGGAAACATTTTAGGGAAAAACCATTAAAAAAGTTTTTTAGATTTGTTTTTTCACTATTTTTTTTACCTATTTTAATCATTCGAAATTTTTGGAGTGCTATCTTAGGAATCTTTGTTTTTTTGCCTGTATGGGGATTGAGTATGGTCTTTGTCCTTTTAGTTTTAGGGATAATTAGATCAAGCACACCTGTGGAGGGAAATTCAATGAATCCAACCATCTTTGATAAGGAAAATGTTAATTTGAGTTCATTTACAATTTTAAATAAATTATTTTTTAAACCACAAAAAGGCGACATTGTTACTTTTGAATCAGGTAGAACATCAAATACAGATGGACAAATTGTTAGTTATATAAAAAGGATTGTTGCTGTTGGTGGAGACGAAGTCAGTATTCGTGATGGGTTTTTATATGTAAATAATGAGTTAGTAAAGGAGCCATATACGGCAAAACCAAGATCAACATTTGGTGGCTCTTTTTTAGCAGATTGTAAAACTATTAAAATACCTGATGGTTATTACTTTGCTTTGGGTGATAATCGAAAAAGAAGTAAAGATTCAAGAGATGTTGGTTTAGTTTCAATAAAAGAAATAGAAAGTATTTTACCGATAAAAAAACAAGATCAATTTAAAGACAGATTAAGAGATGCTTCAAATGATGGAGTAGATCATGGTTTACCATCTTTTAACTTAGATGATTACTATCAGAGGTTAAATAAGATTAGGGAAAATAATAAATTAAAACCTCTTAAAAGGAATGAAAAACTAGAAAAAGCTGCTTTATCTAGAGCAAAATCTATTATTGATAACAACGAAATCGAACTAATTAGAGAAGGAGAAAAAGGAAAATATCCTTATACAAAAGCAATTAAAGACGCTGGTTATAGTAATACACTTACTGGAGAAATAATTGCTACTGGTTATTATGATTCTGAAGAATTATCTAATTATTGGTTAGATTATGAAACTAAGAAAAATTTATTAGATAAACAATTTCAAGATACTGGTATAGCCTCGTACATTGGTAAAATTGACGGGTGTGAAATCCAAGTAATAGTTCAAGAATTTGGTGGTTATGTTCCTCCTAATTATGATAAATCAATGATTGAAAGTTGGGAGAAAGTTTTATCTAGATTAAAAGAAATCCAACCATCATGGCAAAAATGTAAAGAATGGGGAAAATTATACGAAGATAATAAATCCATTTGCGACAGGATGAATGAAATTCTAAGTATTAGAATATCTAATATTGGAAATGCTGTTAATAGAATGAGGAGTAATCAGTGGTTAATCTCTTCTGAATCAAGCGGACTAGATCAAGACGAGGCATTATATAATGAGCAAGAAAGTTTAGCGACAAAACTTAATAGTTTATAAATCCACTTCTTTTAAATTATTTAAATTTAAACTTTCTTGAAAGAAAACCCTTAAATAAACAATTGATAAAGTTTAAACATTATGTATTGAAAGGTTGTTGGTAATGATTTAATTAAACAATGGTAATAATGAAAGATAATGTAAATATAGATTATAAATCTTGGTGTGAAGTATATTCAGAAATTAAAGGAAAAAAAGTATGTAACCCTGATATAAGTACAAAGAAATTAATAAGTAGTTTAAAAAAAATAGAAGCCGTATCTCAAAAATCATTTTTTACAAAACCACAGATAATAGATATCTCTAATCTCTTTAACCAGATCAAATATTTTGAATCATCAAAACAGTATTCGTTTATTTCAGACCTGTACCTAATAGGTCGTTTAATTTCTGTATTAGAAAAAAATCCAAAAAGTAAAAAATTATTTAAAAAAGGTATTTTTACTAATTTTGGATTTTTCACTCAGTTTTTAGTAAGTGTTTGGCTGAACAAATATCTAAATGTAGTGGATTTTGAGGTTGATAATAAGCCATTTAACACGGATATTTTAGTAAATGAATTTAATACTGATATTCATTTTCACATAAAAGATATTAGTGAAAATGAAAGAGAAGAGAGGATTTCTGATTTATGCCTATATATTGATGATTACTTTACTGAAAAAGCACGTTCTAGACATAATGATGTTCACTTGGCTGTAATAAAAGTAAGCGGTGTTCCTCCTAAAAATTTACCACATAACTATTGGTTAGATATTGCCATGAAAATAAAAGAAAAACCACAACATTTAAAAATAAATTTTCATCCGAGTGATGGTTATGGTAACGCCGAAGAAATAGTGGTAATTATTCAATTAAACTGGAGACCTTTTAGTGGAACATTTTTGAGCCCGCTTAATTCCTTTAATAATTCCATTAGATTAACCCGTGAGTTTGAAGATAAAAACAGACAGATTTTAGAAAGTAAATTAAACCAAATACATATTTTACTCGCTATAACTGAAGATAGATATTCAACTAGATCTTTAAGAGAATTTATAAAGAATCAAAATACTGGAATCATGACTCTAGAAATATTTGATTTTGACTTTGAGAGATCTACACTACTTTTACCTAGTAAAAACAAATTAGAAGACTATTTGAATAGAAAAATACCAAGAGCTATTTATTTTGAAACTGAGTAATTTTGAAATTTAATAATAAATCGCGCGCGCAAAAAATAATTTTCAATCGAGCCCCGCGTTTTTCGTCCCGACCGCCGACGGGACGAGGGGGCGATGTTATAATTTCTTAAATACAGTTCGAATTTTTCGATACAGCCCCAACAAATTTATTTAAAACGAATATTTTAGATATTTTCCCCTGTCTGGGCGGCCGCGGCAAATCCAAATTTCTTTATCTTTGGGAGAAAAAACGAGAGAAGCGATGGTTTCATTACGGCAAATTGATTCGCAATTATCACTGGTATCTGAAAGTAAAGAAAAAATATTATTTAAATTGTGTTTTTTATTATTTAATAATTTATCTGCTTTTCGATATCTAATTTCGGAACTTTTGGAACGGAATGTTTCGATATTTTTTAATTCAGACGAGAGAAAATGGTTGGTGTGAACAAAGGTATTTTGTTTGATATTGTTAATAGATATTTTTGAAGGGGCCATCTCGATATTTACTATTTTTTCTTTTTGAACGAGAACATGATTAAAACCCGAAGCAAGGGATAGTGATTTAATTAAATTAATAGCCTCGTCAATATTTTCACAATCTAAAACAGCCCTAGCCACAAAATTTTTAGGGACTCCAAGACCACTATCTGAATTTAATTCATTGATGCACTGGATTAGACCGTGATTATTGGCCATGGCTACGTCACCGGGGAGAAGGGTGTTATTGGCCAGGCCTAAAATAGTTGTTTTTCCTATGGTTGCTTTTAATACATACAAATCATCGATCCCTTCTAAAATCCAATCTTCATTGTGCCCGACCAGGACAGAATTATTATTTCGAGAAACAACAGTAGTACAGTGGTCATTTTCGCTAGAATTTATAAATAAATTATAAATCTCGCGGCAGTTGTGGAAAAATAAATCATTAACGGGAACTCCGGATCCCTCGGACATAGTTTCTATCTCTTCGACAATCTCCGGTAAATATTTTTTAGTAATCTGATAGTACGCGTCAACCTTTTTTAAATATTCATTGTAATCGGGGATATTTTCTTTTCGAGATCTAATTCTATCTTGAATTTCTTTTTGGAAACGGTGGCCGATGGTATAGCCTAAATCGCGATGATTACCTTTTACCTCTAAGATGGGAAAGACATTTTCCATAAGACTCAGTTTACCTTAACAGTTGGGGTGGCGGAAATAGTAGCAGAAGGAGTAATAATAGTTTGAGTGGGTAGAGTCAAAGGACTATTTTCCATTCTTTTTAAAACATCCCAGTCAATACTTTGAGAATAAATCCAGCCGGCATAGCTGAGAAGTACAAAAAAAGAGAGTAGGAGGAAATAGCCAAAAGGGGTGATTTTATTTTGATTCATATAATTTAATTTCTGGAAATAGTATAAAGGATTGGATATTTTAAGAAAATAGCTGGGGATTCTTCGAGTAGTATTTTTTGAAATTCCAGATAAATCTTTTTGCGCTCTTGTTGATCAAAAGTTTGTCTCCCCTCCTCTAGTAATTTATCGATGGGAGGATGATTGATTTTGGTAATATTGGTTTTAGTTTGAGTCGAGTGCCAAAATAAATACTGATCAGGATCATTTAAAATACTGCCGTAGGCTAGGATAATATCATAATTTTGAGTGTCAATTTGGTTGCTGATTTGAGCGCTTACTTTAATTCCGAGAATCTCTTCCCAGCTTTTTTTAATACTGTCAGCCAGGTCAATTAATCGTCGGTCGTTATAAGAAAGATTTATTGACTCAATCTCGTTGTCCTTGATGAGCTCTTTAGCTCGAGTCTCATTAAAAGCATATTCTTTAACTTCGGGATTATAAGCCCAAGATGTGGGTGAAATTGGTGAAAGGGCTCTTTCATTTAAATCTTTTGTTTTTGGAGTAGCATAGGCTAGAGCCTGCCTAAACTGTTTGCTGTTAAGCTTTTCGGTATTAATAAAAAGAGCGAGATATCTTTCGTCAGTTTTGATATTTTTGGTAATTTTCAGCTTAGGCCAATCATTTAAGTCTTCAGGTACCGAGCTAATTTCAATTTGATCGACCTCTCCAATTTTGAAGGCATTTAGCAGATCAGTTTCATTTTGGTAAAAACGGTAAAGTAGATTACTGTTTTCTGATTTGAGAAATAAATTTTTTAAATAGCCGTCTTGATACTGGAAACTGTCTACTTTATATTTTCCCAGGCCATCAAAATTTTTCCTGATTAGAGGCTCACTGAGAGTGGAAAAAATAGGAGCAAAGGGCTTTTCGGTTTGAATAATCAGATGATTTGAATCCGGGAAAGAGATATTTAGACCAGCGATTTTGTAATTAAAATCAGAAGATTTGAGTGATTGTTTACTGTGCCACTTGAAATCAGGATTTAATTCAAAAAAATATTGGGTTTGATCATTTTGGATGTCGAGACTTTTTACTAGAGGTGAGATGTCAAATTTATTGCTGTCAGTATTTATGGTTAGTCCGTAAGATATTTTTTGGCTAATTTCTGGTGGTAAATTGCTACTAGTAAAGAGCCCTTCAATGCCTATTTTTTGAGTCGGGTGATTAACTTTTTTATAGAGACTAACTATATTTTGGCGAAAAATAATTAATGAACTGCCGATCAGAAGACTAATGAGAAAATATAGCCAACTTCTCTTGAAATAGAGAAATAATAATTCGAGCTTAAAGCGTAATTTCGTGAGCATTTAAATCAAAGATTGGATGATTGAAGAGATTAAAAATAAGAGAATGGTAAATAGGGTTAAGTTAAAAAGAATTTTTTCCCAGCCACGACGTTGAGAGACAGTTTCGGAAAGAATATTGTTGTTTTCATTACTTCCTTTTGATTGCATAAAGATTAGTCCGGATAAAATTAGACAAAGAATTATTTGAATAATGGTCAGAGCGCTGTTCATAATTTTTTAAAAATATAAAGCAGAGTACTAACAATTATTGAAGTAAAAAGATAGGCGAGAAAGCCGCTTAGAGGATAACTAAAAAGTTGGAGAGAGTTTACTTTAAAATCTGAGATCAGAAAAACAGCTAAATAAAGACCGAGAGTATTAATTACAATTCGAATTAAACCTAAAGTGAAAAAAGTAACCGGTAATAATAATATTTTTAGAATCGGTTTGAGAATTAATTCAAAAATGGCCAGAATTAGAGCGACTTTAATAATGGTTTCGATTCCGAGTGAGAAGCTTAAATTTGCCCAAATTTCATTTTCAATAACTAGAGCGAAAGCTAAAAATAAAGTGTATTTAAGTATTTTTTTCATGAGTCAGATTGGTAATTATTATACCGCTTATCGATAAAATTATAAGGCTTAAAACGATAAATATGCCCAGATTTATAAAATGAGGAGGGTAATTCAAACTTTGAGTTTGAGTTTGACCTTCTAAGCTTGTCAAAGTAAAAGTTATTTTTTGATTTTTGGTGGAAAGTGATTTTAAGAATGAAATTTTGGGAAGTTCGATTTCTAAAGAAGAATAAGGCAAGATTTTATCAATTTCTTTAAGGAAAGAAATTTTATCAGAAGAAATAGAGATATTTTTTTGGGAATTAGGTGACCGATTTTGGAGGATGAGCTTGTTTTTTTTAAGGTAGAGCGAGGGAAATGTTTGTTCATATTTTAAGTCCTCTTTGGCAAAATCAATATAAACTGATTTGGTGTTTTGGTCTTTTTGGTAGGATCCAGCCGGGAGGGGGTATTCACTATTAAGACCATGGGTGACAAAGGTAATGTGATTTAAATCTAAATTATTGAAATAATCGATACCACTAGTAGTTTTACCCCAAGTAGGGTCAGTGGCTTTCCATGATTTTGAGTTTGAATCGTAATACTCAGGCCAAGCATGAAGAATGTCGTTATTTAAACTAAGCGGTTTTATTTTTTGATCAGTTGAATAGGCAAAACCTTGAATTTCCCTCGCTGGAATTCCACTAGCCCGAGCCAGAGTGACAAAGAGGTCAGTAAATTCAGTACAGAGGGCACTTTGGGGGTTGTTTAAAGCCTCAATAGCTCCAAGACGACTGGCATTACTTACGCGACTAAAATCGTAGTTGAGAGTGGAAATAACATAGTCATAAATTGAGCGTGGAGTCTTTACTTTGTTTAAAAGAGTTTGAATTTGAGGATCGTCAATTGGCCAGAATTTTTGGGGAAGAAGATAATTTTCTAGGTTCTTGATCGCTTGGGGCAAATTAATTCCAGTTTTAACCTGACCTACGGCGATAATGTCTATTTCCTCGCCGGGATTAATTTCATACTGGGCTAACCAGTTGCCATCCTCATCAATATTGATGCTTTTAGGAGGAGGTGAAATAGACTGATAATAAACTGATTGGGAATAAGTATCGGGAATAAGAGCGATTTCAGAAGAAACTTTAGCTGAATTGGGATTTCTTAAATGGTAATTTAGAGTAAAATCAAAAAGCTGATAATTACCAAAGATAATTAATATTTTTGAACCAGAATTATTATTGAAAGTGGTGATATTTTGAGTTAAACCATCTTCAAATTTGACATTGACGGAGGCAAAAGAGAGACTCCCAAACTGGGATGGAGTTTTTAGGCTAATTTCACTACTTGTTGGGACATCTTCAACCGTCTCTGGGAGAGTTACTTCCCAGGTTTTACCCTTATTTTTGGCTAAATTGGCAATACGATAAATTAGTTTAAAGCTGGTACTTTGATTTTTGCCAACTTTCGCCTCATTAAATTTTAGTTTGATGGTACTAAGATCATTTTGATGAGAAAAGTCACTTAGAATATTTCCCTGCTCATCACTAGCACTCAGATCACTGAGAGGTAGACCCTGAATTTGAATTTGGTATTCGGTGGGATAAATTTGAGAAAAATTATTGGTTAAAGTTATTTGGTGAGTGACAGTAGCCTGACCTGAAAAAGAAAAGAGATATTCTATTTTTTCGGTAACTGTGAATTCCGGAGTGGCTTGACAAACGGGTGTTAAAAGAAAGGAAAAAATAGAGAATAGAAATATAATGGCAAAAAACATAATTTAATCTTATCATTAATTTAATGATTGACTTCGGGTATTATTCGTGTATGATGAGGTTATGCCAGCCATAATTTACAAAAGACAAAAGGAAATTTTGGATTTAATTGGAAAATCAATCGATAAGTACGGCTATGCGCCCACCTTGACTGAAATAGCCCAGTCTATGGGCTTATCATCACTAGCTACGGTTCATGAACATCTTTCAGCTCTGGAAAAAAAAGGTTTAATTAGACGCTATCGAGGAGCAGTCAGAGGAATAGAGCTGCTTAAAAAGGAAGAAGATAAAAACTTAGCAAACAATATTGAAGTGCCAGTGTTGGGTTTAATTGCCTGTGGGGAACCCATTGAGCCTTATCCTGATCCAAATGCGACTTTAATGGTCTCGTCAACTTTAATTAAAGCTGGAGATAAATCTTTTGTTTTGCAGGCCAAAGGAGATTCGATGATAGATGATGGTATTTTGAGCGGTGACTATGTGGTGGTAAAAGAACAAAAAATAGCCAATAACGGTGATATTGTGGTGGCGGTATTAAAAAATGGTTTTGCGACCTTAAAAAGATATTATCAAGAAGCGACTCGAGTTCGTTTACAACCGGCGAATTCGACAATGAGCCCGATGTATGTAACTGATGTTGAGATTCGGGGAAAGGTAGTGGCGGTAATTAGACAATTTAATAACTAAATATGCTTTATATAGTCGCAACACCAATTGGCAATATGAAAGATATTACATTGAGAGCTATCGATACGTTTGAAAGTATCGATATTCTTTTATGTGAAGACACTAGAAAAACGGGAATTTTATTAACAAATTTAAAAATAAAAAATAAGCCTAAATTAGTTTCTTTTTATGATGAAGTTGAAAGACAAAAAATTCCCCAAGTTATTAAGATGTTAAAAGAGAGTTTAAAAGTGGCCATGGTGACGGA
>DHGB01000059.1 GCA_002402535.1 Candidatus Shapirobacteria bacterium UBA4809 | reverse complement strand
ATAAATCGCATTTTTTACATTCCCCCACCAAATGGGCAATATACTCAAGTTGTTGATCTTTAGTTAAAGGCATTATTTGATGAAGTTAAATTATTTTAAAATTGCGGGGGTCGGAGTGATTGTTGGAGTGATTTTGATAATATTTTTTTTACCGACTGGGGAAAAGATAATGATGATAGAGGAGAAGAAGATAATGGCTAAAGAAAGTGGAAAAAGAAAAATTTTACTATAACTGACTTTTTTTTGTTTCATATTTTTTACCATTGAGGGATAAATTTTTTAATATTAGTTTCGTCAATAATTATTTGCTTTGTTCCCGATAAAATTAAGGCGGCACTTTTGCGACAAAGTCCTTCGATATTTCTTTTGAGAGTCCGAACACCGGCATCAAAACCAAGAGGGCGAACGATGTTTAACCAAATATTTTGGTCAATTTTCAGTTCTTCACCGGTTAAGCCATTTTCTTTTAAAGCTTGAGGCAGGAGATAATCCCTACCTATGGCAATTTTTTCTTCATCGGTATAAGAAGGCATTTGAATAATTTCAAGACGGTCCATCACAGCGGTGGCAATACGAGAAGTGTTGTTGCAAGTGGCCACAAAAAAAGCCTCGGAAAGATCAAAGGGATAATCAAGATAATGATCGGTAAAGCGGGCATTTTGCTCAGGATCTAGAAGTTCAACTAAAATACCCATGATAGTGTTGAGGGAATCATCGGCCACCCGGTCAATTTCATCGAGAAGAATCACCGGATTTTTAGTTTGACATTGAGCCAGACCTCGAATAATAGCACCCGGTTCGGCCTCGGGATGAAGCCGAGATTGGCCACGAAGATAAAGAGGGTCACCCAGACCTCCGAAAGGAATACGAATTAATTTTCTTCCCATAACATCAGCAATAGATTTGGCCATAGTTGTTTTGCCAGTACCAACTAAACCAACAAAAAGCAAAATAGGAGCCCGAGGCACAATATCAGGAGAACGATTTTTTTGGAGAGCTAAAACGGAAATGTATTCTAAAATTCGCTCCTTAACTTCACTCAGACCGTAATGATTTTCATCAAGTTTTTCTTTGGCATATCGGATATCGAGAATATCCTGAGATCGGGTATTCCAAGGCAAAGAAATGACCCAATCTAAATATTTAGAAATTGACTGATAATAAGACCAAAAAGTATCTTCAGAGCGAGAATTTACCTCAAGCTGAGAAAAATATTCATTAATTTTTTCCTCTAAACCGGGAGGCAGATTAACGCCACCAACCTTGGCTTTTAATTTGGCAATAGCATCAGCAGCTGTAAATGTCGAATTCACATAAAAAGTATACATTATTTTTGATCTAACCCCTCCCCTCGATTATTAAATCGAGGACCTCCCCTTGACAGGCGAGGCTGAAAAACAAATACTTATTTTATGAAAAAGAAGGTAGAAATTGATGCTTTAAACCCGGTACGTGGAAATATTAATTATTTTTCTGATTTAACTCAGATGGCTAAGAAAAATAGACATAATCCAACGGAGGCAGAAGAAATTATTTGGCAACAAATTTTGAGATACAAAAAGACAGGATATAAGTTTAGCAGACAAAAACCGATAAATAGGTTTATTGCTGATTTTTATTGTTCTAAAATAAATTTAGCAATCGAAATAGATGGAGGATCACACATTAAAAAGAGGGAAAACGATATTTTACGAGATAAGTTTTTATCCCAAATAGGAATACAAACTATTAGATTTACCAATCAAGAAGTATTATTCGATCTAAATGGAGTGAGGCAAAAAATATTAATGGCTTGTTCTCGCCTCGCCTGTCAAGGGGAGGTGGTCCGGTGAACGCCGGACCGGAGGGGTTAGATTAAAAATTTTGAGTTATCTTCTCCCGCGGTTTTGACCACTTGGGCTACCGAAATTGCGGAAAGGAGGACGACCTGAAGCTGCAGGACCCTGACGCTCCGGCATGGAATTGGCATTACCTGGATGAGCGGCCTTAAACTCAGGTGAGCTTAATTTAATCTGGTGATTATCGTTAAAACCAGAAATTTTTACTTTAAGTTTATCGCCAATTTTAATGATCGAAGCAGGATTCGAAATGAATCCCCCACTTAATTCTGAAACGTGGAGTAAGGCTTCTCGGCCAGGAAGAAATTCAACGAAGGCGCCATAAGCCTCAACTCGAGTGACAATACCGTCATATTCTTCACCAACTTGAACTTCTTTAATCATTGATTCAATTTCATAGGCACAGGCTTCGATTTTATCCTTATCTACTGAGCTAATTGAAGCACGACCATCATCATCAATATCAATTTCGACTCCATATTTTTCCATTAAAGCTTTGATAGTTTTACCTCCAGAGCCAATGACTTCACCAATTTTATCTTCGGGGAGGGTAACCATCTTAATTTTGGGAGCATATTGAGACAGCTGGGCCCGAGGGGCTGGCAAAACTGTATCAATTTTGTCCAAAATTTGAAGGCGGGCCTTGGTAGAAGCAACAAAAGTATCAGTAATCATTTGAAGAGAGAGGCCAAGCCTCTTAATATCAAGCTGAATGGCGGTAATACCAGTCCGAGTACCGGTGATTTTGAAATCCATGTCACCACAGTGGTCTTCGATGCCAGCAATATCAGTCAATAATACATATTTACCCTTATCATCAGAAATCATACCGATAGAAATGCCGGCAACTTTATCTTTAATGGGGACACCAGCATCCATGAGGGAGAGAGTGGAACCACAGGTAGAAGCCATGGAAGAAGAACCATTTTGGGACATCACTTCGGAGGTTAAGGTAATGGTGTAAGGAAATTCTTCAATTGAAGGAATAACCGGAACTAAGGCTTTTTCGGCGAGAGCGCCGTGACCAACTTCGCGTCGTCCAGGACGACCAAAACGACCAGTTTGGCCGGTAGAAAAAGGAGCGGCGGAATAATAATGGATATAACGTTTAGAAATTTCACCATTACTACTTTGAAGATATTGCTGCTCGGCTAGAGAACCAAGAGTAGTAATCGTTAAAGCCTGGG
>DHGB01000021.1 GCA_002402535.1 Candidatus Shapirobacteria bacterium UBA4809 | reverse complement strand
AATTCTTTAATTTTTTTGAAATTTAATTTTTCGGTAAACAAATTTTCGTAAAATATTGATGTTATTGGATATTTGTCTGGAACTCGAGGAATAGAGGCCCAAAGACGATTGCTGGACATAATTAAATAATCTATCTGATCGAGAGACTGATTAATTTTTTCCCATTTTTCTTCACTATCTGGATCGAAAAGAGGAAGGGAAATATTTTTATATTCTGAATAGCCCAAAGGCAGAGCATCATCCCAGTACTCGCTGCTCAGAATACTATCTCTAGAAATATTCTGATTTATCCAATTTGATGCCTGTACTCGAGAATTAGTTCGTGAATAAATAGAAAGAAAGGCAAAAGCATAAATTAAATTAAAAATAAAAACAAGAATAATATAATATTTTTTTAATTTTAGATGTGATAAAAGAGAAACAAAGATTAGACAGATAAAGGGATAAATTGGAAGGAAATAACGCATTGAGTGTGAAAATTGACTACCTTGATATATATAGAGAAATAAAATCCAAAAACAAATAATAAAAGTAAGATTAAATTTTAATTTTGGTTTTTTGAAAAAAATGATAATCAGTGAAAAAAATAAAATTGAAATAGGAATTCCAAAGCCCCAGATACTTAAGTTGGCTAAAGAATTTAAAAGGGCAAGTCGATTAATCCACTGAACTGCGGGAGGATAATAAATATCAGGACTCGAAAAATTAGTAAGAGTTTTAAGATTATTAATAAAGAGAGGATTCATTTTAAAAATATTAGTAAAAGCATAAGGTTGAAAAATTCTGAAAGCTAGCAAAGTAAATAATGAGTAGTAAACAGTTAATGGTAAAAGGGAAAATTTATTTTTTATGCGAAATAATTTTTTAAGCAAAAATAGAAAAATTATCGGAATAAAATAGAGAGCAGAAATTTTACAGGCAAGAGCTAAACCAAAAGCAAAAAAAGCAAAAGCAAAGAGATTATAGGAAAATAGAGTAAACGTAAGGAGAATAAAAAAAGTTAAAAAGGTATCGACAGCAAAAAAATGAGAGAGCTGGAGAGGAAGAACTAAAAATGTATAAAAAAATGAGGGGAGGTAGACGTAATATTTCTTTAAAAACTTTTTAGAGATGAAATATAAAAGAATAATGTTTCCGGAATCAAATAAGGCCGAGAGAACACGGCCAACAAGAGTTATGTGATTGTAATCATCTAGATGAAATAATACGGCTACTATTTTCGTTAAAAAAATAGGAAAGGTACCGTAAACAAAAAATTGATACTGAGAGTAGTTGTAGGGATTGAGAGGAGAAGTAGTTGTATTGAAATATTGAGATAAAGAGAGTGGTATTTTTATATCACTAACGACCATCGTTAAAAACCTTTCATCTGGATGAAGATGATGGTTGTCGTCCCAGTTAAGGCCATAGATACGAAGTAAGAAGGCTAAAATAAAAATCGATAATATAATTAATATATTTTTAGAGAAAAGCTTCATATTCTTCTAGGGTCAACTGATTAACTTTTTTATAGATCCGAATGGTGGGATGATCAAAGACAGACCAGGTTTCTTCAGCGTCCTCGGCATTTAAAAATAAATCGTAGTCGGGTGAGATTTTATTAATTTGCCTAAAACCCAGAGAGCCATTGAAAAGATTTTGATAATATTTTAGATCATAATTTTTAAAAACCCGGCGAGAGGGAACAATTATATAGTTGGTAGTTAATAGATGGTTAGATAAGTTGTTTGGATAGTTATTATAAAAATCATAATTAGTAATCTGGTAATTTTTGTCGGTAATTGGAATATTAATTACATTGCCACCCTCAGAAAGGATCTTTGAGTTAACGGGAATATTGTTTTCTATCCAGCTAGAGGCAACAATTCTGATGTCAGGATTAAAATATATTTTCATAAAATATAAGCCTGGAAGACAAGCAACAATTATAGAAACTAGACGACAGAAACGAGATTTTAGAAGAGAGATAAAAAATGTTGAGAGAAGGGGAAAAAGAAAAAATAGGGGTGAAACAAAACGAGTCCACTTGACATAAAGCTGACCAAAATAAAGAAAATAAACCAGAGAAGGAATTAAAATAATAAACCAGTAAAGATGTTTATCTTCTTTTAATTTCCAATTTTTTAATAAAAGAACCAGACCAATAAAAGCAAAGATAAACTGAAAAATACCTGAAGAATAGGGAAATATTTTTTGGAATTGAAATAAATAGGAAAAAGTATTTTTAAATTGGGTGGTATAAAAAACTCGAGACTCCCCTGTGGCTACACCGGTCTCATATCTCATGGAAGACAAAAAATCTTGACTATTAGCGAGATTATAGGGAGAGGAAATTATGTAAAAATTTAGGGTAAAAACTATTAGTAATATAATTTTTGAAATAATTGGCAATATCTTTTCCCCTTTGATTAACTTCATCAAAGTAACTAAAAAAATGGGACCGAAAAATATTAATGAGGAAATTTTGGTGGCTAGAGCGATACCACCAAAGATACCGGCAAGAATATATTGCCAGTAATTTTCTTTTTTTTGATAAATAGTAATTGATAAATAAATTTCTAATAAAAATATGAAAATTAGTAAACTTTCGGTAGTGCCAAAATGAGCTATTTGAATCAGACCAGGAGAAAAAATTGTAAAAAGGGTTGCCAAGAGAGAAAATTTTGAAGAAAAAATCTTTTGAGAAAGAAAATATAATAAACCAATCGACAATATTGAAAATAGAGCAGCATAGAAACGAAGGATAAAGATTGAATTGGAAAAAGAATTAGAAATGTTAAATATCTTTAAGGTAAAAAAACCCAAATACAAAGGAAACTGACCGTAAGCGTAGAATTTAGGATCAAGATCGTTAGTTTGTAGTCGGGAAAGGGCCGAGGCCATATTACCTTCATCAGGGTGAAAATAATAATCATTACCCCAGTTTAGTTTGTAGAAACGGGTAAAAATAGACGACAAGACAATAAAAATAATTAAAAAACCAGAAAAAAATTTCCTATTAGAGAACATAGATAATAGTAATTATCATCATTCCCCAAAGAAGAACTGAGCCGAGTAAGGGAATATCGGTGGCAATAACTCTTTCAGGTCTTTCACCCTCCTGCATTTCAAAGATGATTTGGCCATACCGCATAATGCCTAGTATGACTGGCATAAGGGTAACCATCCACCATTTTCGATCGAGAGC
>DHGB01000025.1 GCA_002402535.1 Candidatus Shapirobacteria bacterium UBA4809 | reverse complement strand
CCCTTTCAATTTAAATGTTTTCCGGTTAAGGAAAGAGAAGATTGATTGAGAATTAATTTCTTTAAGTCGAATTCCGGATAATTATCTTGAAGCTGTTTTAGAAATAATTGGCATGTTTCAATTAATTTTAAATCAGAAAAAGAAGCGATTTTAAGTGAAGGAAAGCCGTGCTGGAGGGTAGAGAAAGTTTCTCCGGGACCTCTGGTTTTTAAATCAAACTCGGCAATTTTAAAACCATCGGTGGTTTTTTCAAGATATTTTAAACGACGAAGAGCAGTTTCATTGGTATTTTCAGTGAAAAAATAACAGTAGCTTTGAAGTGTCCCCCGCCCAACCCGGCCACGGAGCTGATGAAGCTGAGAGAGGCCAAAATGATCAGCTGATTGAATAATAATAGTGGTAGCATTGGGAAAATCAATACCTACTTCGATAATCGGAGTGGTAACTAATATATTTATTTTATTTTTTTTAAATTTGTCCAAAATCTGGTTTCTAATTTCTATTTTAGTTTGACCATGAATTAGCTCTAATTTTAGAGTTGGAAAAATATTTTTTAAGATTTCAAATTCTTTTTTGGCTGATTTAATGGTGGCGGCGTTTTCGGACTGCTCAATAAAGGGACAGACGATAAAGGCCTGGGTCTTATTTTTTTGGATGTCGGCTAAAAGCCAGTGATAACAATCAGAAATTTTATTTTGAGGAACCAGAAAAGTTTTGACCGGGGAGCGTTTTTGAGGTAAATTTTTTAGAGTTGATAAATCTAAGTTACCAAAGAGAGTTAAACTGATGCTGCGGGGAATGGGGGTAGCAGTCATGGTGAGGGTATGAGGTGGCTGAGTTGAGTTAAGAAATGAGCGCTGATTGACCCCAAATTTATGCTGTTCATCAATAATTAATAAAGCTAAATTGTCGACAAATTTTTCTTTTTGAAATATGGCAGCGTGGGTGGCAATAATAATGGCATTTTCAGGCATAATTTCAGGAAGAGAATTTTTGGCGGTTAATAAAATTATCGGGTAGTCAGGCAGATACTGTTTAAAGGTGGCGAAGTGCTGTCGGGCTAAGATTTCGGTGGGGACGAGAATGAGGCTTTGTTTCTGGTTTTGAGAAGTTAAATAAGCTGAGAGAAGAGCCAGGACTGTTTTACCGGAGCCAACATCACCACAAAGTAAACGATTCATAACTTGGTTTTTAGATAGCAAATCAGCCTTAATTTCTTGCCAAGCGGTTTTTTGGGAATCAGTGAGTTTAAAAGGGAAAGAGTTTATTAGATTAGTAGTGGAGTAGTGTTTTAGAATGAATTTTGGAGAAAAATTAGCCCAGGATTTTTTTTGAATTTGACTTAAAGCTAAGAGAGAAGTTATTTCATCAAAAGCCAGGCGATATCGAGCTTTGTCTAAAATATTTTGATTTTGAGGGAAATGAATTTCTTTTAAGGCCTTGTTAAGGGGCATAAGATGAAAAGCAGAAAGTAAATTTGAAGGTAAAGGATCCGTTATATTTTTAACTAATGAGTCAAAGTGGAGGCTGATAATTTTCCGAAACCAGCGGCTAGTTAAACCTTTGGTTTCAGGGTAGATCGGGATAATTTTGCCTGTATTATATTGCCCATACTCGGGAGAAAAAATAGTTTTATGGCCGCGATAAAGAGAAGTGTTCCCGGCGAAAGCCCAAACTTCTTTTTCGTGAAAATTCTTTATTAAATATGGCTGATTGAACCAAATTAAATCAATGGTGCCAGTGGAATCAGTGAGAACGATTTTTTGCAGACTTTTTCCACTTCGAAAAAAAATATTATTAATACTTTGAATTTGACCACTAATGGTGACGTTTTGGTTAAGAGGTGCCTCCGATATTTTTATTGATTTTGAAAAATCTAGGTAACGATGGGGAAAATGATAAAGAAGCTCGAGATCATTATTAATCTTTAGTTTTTCGAGTTTAGCGCTTGTTTTGGAACCAATGCCAGGGAGTGAGAAGCTCATGGCTTATGTTATCATTATTCATGAAGATTTTTGGAAAAAAAATAAAGAAAAAACATTTGAAAACAGCAATTTTAGTAGTGGCGACCTTGGCCATTTTGTTATCAGGGATGATTCCCTTTTTGAGTACTTTAATAAAATGAAACTCTGGTGGTGTCGTTTAAAAAAGGTTTTTCAAAGTAAGAAGTTTTGGTATCGATTTTTTTGGGTGATACTCATTCTTTTTGGGGTAGGTTTACTGACAACAATGGGTCTTTTTGCCTGGTATTCAAAAGATTTGCCGAGTCCCAGTAAAGTGGTTCGAAGAGAGGGTTTTGCCAGTCGAATTTACGATAGGAATGGGGAAATTTTATATGATCTTTATCAAGACCAAAAACGGCAACCGGTCGAATTTAAGGATATTCCTGAGGCTCTGAAAAAAGCGACGATTGCGGTTGAGGATAAGGATTTTTACAAACATAGCGGTTTTGATCCTTTGGCGCCTTTTAGAATTATTAAAAATTTATTTTATTTTAAAAAATTAACCGGTGGTTCAACTTTAACCCAACAATTAGTAAAAAACGTTCTATTAACTTCTGAAGTTAGTATTACTAGAAAAATTAAGGAATTTATTTTGGCGGTTCAAATAGAGGCGAGATATAGTAAAGACGAAATTCTATTGATGTATTTAAACGAATCACCTTATGGAGGAGCGGCTTGGGGGGTAGGTAGCGCGGCAGAGCAATATTTTGGTAAAGCGGTTAAGGATCTGACTTTGGCTGAGTCAGTGATTTTGGCGGGTTTGCCCCAAAGACCAAGTGTCTACTCTCCCTTTTCCTCATCGCCCCAGGCTTACATAGCTCGAACAGAGCATGTTTTAAACAGGATGCTGGAGGATGGCTATATCGATAAAGAAACTCAAATTAAGACAACTGAAGAAGTAAAAAATTATCAGTTTTTCCAAAATTCAACCAAACTTCAGGCACCCCATTTCGTTTTTTGGATAAAAGATATTTTGTCTAAAAAATATGGTGAAGACATCGCTGAGGGTGGGGGTTTAAAAGTGACAACAACTTTGGATTTAAGTTTGCAAAATGAAGTTCAAAAAATAGTCGCCGAAGAAATCGATAAATCAGAAAAACTGGAAATTAGTAATGGGGCGGCGGTAATTCTTGATCCTCGAGATGGTCAGGTACTCGCGATGGTAGGGTCGAGGGACTATAATAGTGATAAAACTGAAGGTCAGTTTAATGTGGTAACTCAAGGACTCCGTCAGCCAGGTTCAGCGATAAAACCAATTACCTATCTAATGGCGCTGCGAAAGGGTTATTCAGCGGCGAGTTTAATTATGGACACACCGGTTTGTTTTCCGGTTGCTGGACAAAGAGATTATTGCCCTCAAAATTATAGTGGTAAGTTTAATGGTCCGATGAGTCTTAGAGAGGGACTTGGAAATTCTATAAATACTATCGCAGTTAAAACACTAGCCCGGGTTGGAGTTAGTAATATGCTCCAGCAAGCCTTTGAGATGGGAATTAATGATTTGGAACCAACGGCAGAAAATATGAAAAAATTTGGCTTTGCGGTAACTCTGGGTGGGGCTGAAGTTAGAATGATAGATTTAGCGGCAGCTTATAGTGCTTTTGCCAATGGAGGGAATAAGGTAGAAGCAGTGGGAATATTAAAGGTTGAAGACCGAGATGGGAGGGTTCTGGAAGAGTTTAATCCAATAAAGGGAAAACAAGTGGTGAGTCCTGAGGAGGCTTTTATTATTTCCGATATTTTAGCGGATAATAACGCCCGGGCGTTGACATTTGGTGCGGTAAATAGTCTGATTATTCCCAATTATAAAGTAGCGGTCAAAACTGGAACTACCAATGAAAAGAAAGATAACTGGACTACCGGTTGGACTCCAAATTTGCTGGTAACTGTTTGGGTGGGGAATAATGACAGCACTCCGATGGGGAGAATCGCTTCTGGAGTCTCAGGAGCGGCCCCAATTTGGCGAAAAATTATGCTCTATGCCTTACCAAAAAGGGAAAAAGAAGATTTTAAAATTCCCGCTGGCATAGTCAATATTTCAGTTGATAAAGTATCGGGCTATGGAGTCCATGATGAGTTTCCTAGTAAAACAGAGTATTTTATTGAAGGAACGCAAACGAATGTTCCTGACCCAATTCATCTGAAATTAAAAGTGTGCCGGGACAAGGTAGGGTTGGCGACTCCTGAGGATGTGGCTAACGGTAACTATGATTTAAAAGAATATTTTAATTTTAAAGAAGAAGATCCGGTCAGTAAAGATGGGCGAAACCGCTGGCAAGAAGGGATTGATAGCTGGATAAATCAACAAAGTGATAAGGATAAATATTTTCCACCCGAATCTTTTTGTCGCAGTGATGGGGCGGTGGGAGTAAATTTTGATAGTCCGGGAGACCGTTCAACTCAGGGCAATAATGTGGAAATAAAAATTAGTATTTCAGCACTTAAAAAAATTACTGAAGTCAAACTGTGGATTGATGATAGTGAAGTTAAGAGATGGACCGAGAGGCCTTATGAGGGCGTTTTTAATCTAGGAGATGGGCCTCATCGATTAAAAGTCAGGG
>DHGB01000031.1 GCA_002402535.1 Candidatus Shapirobacteria bacterium UBA4809 | reverse complement strand
ATTTCGGTTAATTCCTTACTGGTACCATTGTCATAATTAATGACGGTACCAACGGGCACTTCGAGAATTAAGTCTTTGCCATTAGCACCACTCCGATTATTCTGGCCACCTTTCTGACCATCCTCAGCCATAAATTTTTTAGGAAAACGAAACTGATTTAAACGACTAATGTCCGAGACAGCTTTAAAATAAACGTCGCCACCATCCCCACCCTTGCCCCCATCCGGACCACCCTTTGGCCGAGAACCATCAGAGTAAAGATGGGCCAAACCATCACCGCCATTACCCGATTTAATAACAATCCGAACTTCATCGATTAACATATTTTGATTATACCCTAATTTCCAACAATTAATTGGCCACAGGCAGAATTAGTCGACTGACCGAGAGATCGACGAAGAGAATAATTTAGATGATTTTTATTGAAGGTGTCAGAAAATAAATTTATTTTAGAAGAAGAATTTAAACCACCCCTTACCGGGTTTAAGGGAATTAAATTTAAATAAAATAAACGGTTACTTTTTAAAAGAGTGATTAATTTATTTAAATGAAGCTCGCTATCATTGATACCATCTATGAGAGCATATTCTAAAAATAACTGACGGCGGGTATGGGCCGTGTAGTAATTTAGTGATTTAATTAAATCGTCAAAATGATACTCTCGGGCGATGGGCATTATTTTTTGGCGAGTAGCCTGATCGGGGGCATGGAGGGATATGGCTAAATTAATTTCAGTGTTAAGATCAGCAAATTCATAAATTTTGGGAATAATACCGGCGGTAGAAATCGAGATTTTTCGGGAGCCGATATTTAGATTTTCTTTAATAATTTTTAAGGTGACCAGAAGGTTGTCCCAGTTTAAAAAGGGCTCGCCCATACCCATAAAAACAAGGCGCTTTAAATCCTCCGCCCTCCGGGCACCTCCTTTGAGGAAAGGAGGCTTATTTGGATTTGATAAAATATTTTTCCAGTAAAGAATTTGATCGACTATTTCTTCAGCCGTTAAATTGCGCATAAAACCCATTTTGCCGGTGGCACAAAAGGCGCAGTTTAGGGGACAGCCAACTTGGGAGGAAAGACAGGCGGTTAGCCAGTCATCATAATCCATTAAGACTGATTCAATGGCTAAATTGTCTTTTAAAGTTAAAAGGGCTTTTTGAGTATCCGTATCGATAATTATTTTCGACTCTTTAACCGAAAGCAGAGAAAAGTTTTTTTCTAAATCAAGGCGCAGATCTTTGGGAAGATCGGTCATGTCTAAAAAGGTAGCGTAATGGCCAGAGAAATAATTCTTTAAAATTTGTTTTTGCCGATATTGGGGTAAATTTAAAGAGGAAAGATAGCTTTGTACCGCCTTGACATCCACAAGTTATTCTAACGCTTTTAAATAATCCTGTTTTTGATGAAAACCAATGATGGTCTCAATAACTTTTCCCTGATCGAAAATTAAAACAGCCGGAATAGAAGAGATATTGTACTGAAGAGCCAAATTCTGATTTTCGTCAACATCGATTTTAACTACTTTCACTTTGTCTTTGTATTCGTCACCAATTTCATCAATGATGGGACCAAGCATTTGGCAGGGACCACACCAGGAAGCCCAGAAATCAACGAGAACTTTGCCGTTAAAATCTAAAACTTCTGTCTGAAAACTATCTTGATTGACAGTAAGAGGCATATTTTTTTAATCAGTTTTTTTAACTAATTTAGCGGTATAGACAATGGTTCGAAGAACCCCATCAGAACCCTCGATTTGATTAGAACCGGAAATAGTGACGTATTGAGCCAAATAATCGGAAAGAGCCACTTTTAGTTCTTTAATTTGAGCTTGGTAATCTTTTATTTTTTCAACAAGAGCCATAGACTCCGGGCTTTTTAAGACTTTTTGTTTAGCCAGAGTTTTTAATTTTGCCTGTTTACTGGCCTCGGTCGCAGTGAGGCGATATTCCTCGTTGTTATCTAAAATAGTATCGAGCATATCTTTTTGAGTTCTAAGTTCTTTGGTTAAAGTATCAAGACGCTGATCATGACTTTTGATTAATGATTCAATACTAATTAAATTTGAAGCAAGATTCTGGGAATCGGCCATACTGTTTAATTTACCAATTAGTAATCCGCTCTTCAAGAGCATAAAGCTGGTCAATCGTAGTCAATTTGACAATTTCCCGACGAAGCTGCTTGGCATGGGGATGACCGGAAACATAGAGAAGAAAATGACGTCTTAATGGATCAAAACGGCGGGAAGGAAAAATGGCAGTAAAATTATTGGCGTGTAAAAGCATAGCGTTAAATTTTTCCTTAAAGTCGGGTTTTTTATCGTTAAATGCCCAGGGATTACCCATAGCGGCACGGCCAATTAAAACCCCATTTACTCCATATTTTTGACAGTATTCTAAGGCCTCCAAGCGAGACTGAACATCGCCATTACCGAAAAATATAGTCTTGGTTTTTTGGGCATATTTGGCGGCTTTGGCAATAACGTCCCAATTGGCAAGACCACCATAACCCTGTTTTAGGGTCCGACCATGAAGAGTCAAAAAATCTAAATGATGAGAGAGTAAAAAGGGAATCCAAGTATCTGAGATGTCGGTGATAATGCCAAGACGAGTTTTGACAGAAACGGTGGGTTTTTTTGATAGAGACGTTGCATGCAACGTCTCTATACCCGAATATTTTTGATTTCTTTCAATAACTTTTAATACTTTTTCTTTTAATTTTAAGTCTTTTAAAGTTACTTTTTTATTGGCAAAATCAGAAACAGCTTTTTGAACGCTTTTGATAATTTGACTGGCTAGCATGGGTTTATCGATAAGAGAGGCGCCGGAGCCATGCTGAGTCACGGTTTTGGCAGGGCAACCAAAATTGATATCAATACCGTCGAAACCTAAATAACA
>DHGB01000018.1 GCA_002402535.1 Candidatus Shapirobacteria bacterium UBA4809 | reverse complement strand
TTATTAATAAATTTAGCTTTAAACAAATTTAAAATTTTATCTAGGTAATTTTCTTTGAGAATAAAAGGGACCTGAATATGAAGAAGGTTATTTTTTGAAAATAAAAGCGGAATACTACCATCGCTTAGGTAAAATACTAAATCGTATTGAGGCAGAATCTTATATTTTTGATAAATATTTTTTAGCTTTTGAAAAAGATTTTGAGTTGCTAGGGGGCGACTATGGATTGTTTTCAAATTAGTATCTTCGATTAAGTCGATTTTGGCTGGCACCAAACCAAAAATATCCGGAATAATGTTTAGATTTTCCAAATTTAGATTAAATCTTTTTTCAGCGATCGACAAAATATCTTGATTCCCCGACCAGAAAATATCGACATGGTATTTATTTTTAAGCAATATTTCCGCCACACTAAGGCAATATCTCTCCCCTCCTCCCAGAGTATCTAAATACGGATCATAGATGGCGGCTTTTAGAGTCATAAACTTGTTTCTCCCAAAGTTTAGCATAAATAATAAAGGTGTCGAATGACTCAAAAATGACTGAGATCCAGCCAACGGTGCCATCACGCCACATTTGCTCTTTAATCAGGCGTTGCCAGGTCTTGGTCAGCATCATTCTGGGAAAACGCCACCAGAATACAGGGGGGTGTTGAGCATCAAATAAGGCCTGTGCCTCCATATCAGTCCAAACCAATGTTTTTTCGAGCATGGAATTTAAATTTCGATGAGTGTAGTGAAGTAAANNATTTCACCTTTTACCATCGGCTCTTCATGAAGATAACCCCGATATCCTGAAAAATGTTTTTTTACATAAAGTCTTTTAACATAATCCGGATAAGAACCGCCGTAGCGAACTCTTTTCCCCAGATAATGATTGGCTCGAGGAATAGCATAGTAGTTAAATAGATTAGTAGAGTTAATAGTTAATAATATTTCAGATTTTAATTCTGGCGTGATTCTTTCGTCGGCGTCTAGATATAGTAGCCAGTCTCCGATGGCGGCTTTATAGCCTAAATTACGCCATTTGCTAAAATTTTTGTTGTACTCATCGGTAGTTTCGACTACTTTTAGAGGTATTTTAAGAGACTTGGCAATTTTTTTGGTATTGTCGGAGGAGTTAGCTAAAACTAAAATTATTTCATCGGCGAAAGAAGCTGATATTAAGCATTCTTTTATCATCTCGGCTTCGTTGCCGGCGAGAATAATAATGCTCAATTTCATTGCCAGCTCCCCTTGCCAAAATGGCCTAGATAATAATCTTTAACGGCAGTACGCCGCCACGAATCATTTGAAAATAGAAATTTAATTGATTCTCGGAATAGGGCAAATTTTGTTTTAATAGGAGCATATTTATAACCGAATAGCAGGCGGTTTCGGGTAATAAAATAATTTTGTAGGTGACTATCAGGACTACTCGAAGCTGAATTTAGGTGCCAAATAACTGAATCAGAAACTAGTTGTAATTTATAACCCGCTTTTTTAGCTCTCTGCGAAAAATCAACATCTTCAAGATAAAGAAAATATTTTTCATCAAAGATGCCAACTTTCTTAAAAACACCATGAGAGACAAGCAGGCAACAGCCACTGATAAAATCAATTTTTAAATCTAAATTATCAAATTGGCCCTTATCAACCTCATCAATGGCAATATTAGATGCATAGACATTGTTCCAATCAATTTTTCCTCCGAGAGCCCAGATGACTTTTCCAAGTTCATTTTTTTGATATCTATCTTGGTGATATTCGAAACCAGGCGCAAAATAGATTTTGGGAAACAGGATAGATTTAGGATTTTTTTGACCTGCATTTATAAGTTTTTCTAAAAAATCTGGGGCAACTAAAATATCATTATTGGCAATTAAATAATAATCATATTTTTTCAGCAAGGCTTTTTTAATACCATAATTATTTCCCCCGGCGTAGCCTAGATTTGATTTCGTTTTTAATAAACTAATTTTTTGATTATTTTTATAAAATTTTTTAAATTTTAGAAATGAATCGTCAGTGGAGGCGTTATCTACTAAATAGATATGATACGAAAATTTATTTGCTTTAATTTTTAAAAAAGAAGAAAGGGTGTCAATAGTAAGATCCGCCTGATTCCAGTTTAAAATAATAATGGCAACGCTTGTGACCATTAAAAATTTTTGGTTAGACGATCAAAAAATAACCTTATTTTTATAAGAAAAACTTTTAAAAAACTAGATTTGTATTCTTGGCGAAAATACTTGGTAAACCAATATGAGTATTCATAAGTGGCTTCCTGGGAAGCAGAGACAAAAGATTCTTTGGAGATATTTTTTTCCTCAGCTCCTTCGATTTCCCAAAGACGAATATAAATGAGGGCAATAGCAAAAGCCTGAAGGACGGAAAAGGCTAAACCGTGAATGCCATCCTTATATCCCTGGGCCGCAAAAAATCGACTATTAAATTCCTGAATTGGTTTTAAAATAAAGTCACTCGTTTTTAGTTGATATTTATTTTTATGGAGTTCATCAGCCTGAACACTACTGTAACGAAGAGCACGGTGAACAAATTGAGAGAGTGAAGTGTAATTGTTGTGTCTTAAGGCTAGTTTTTCAGAATCTAAAAGATTTAAATTATTACCCTTGGCCACTGGCTGACTATGGATTTCCTTTTTCCAGTCGACATGGCCGCGTTTAAAAAAGCGAAGAACATAGTCAGGCCACCAGTTGCTGTGACGAAACCATTTTCCCAATATTATATTTTTTCGGGGGATGTGGACATAATCAACATCAGTTCGTTCGGTGATCTTTTTAAGTTCTCGCTTTAGGGTCTTGTTTAAATATTCATCCGGGTCTAGTAGAATAATCCAGCGTCCGGTAGCTCTAGAAAGAGCATAATTTCTGGCCGGTTCAACATATTTCATGGGACGATACGAATATATTTTGGCATTATACTTTTGGGCGATAGCGACACTGTTATCGGTTGAATGCATGTCAACAACAATTATTTCATCGGCGAAATCTCGGATTGAGCGAAGGCATTTGTTTAAATTTTCAGCCTCATTGCGTACGTTAATCACTGCAGAAATGTTTGGTCTTTTAGGCATACGTTTAGTTTATCATCTATTTACCTTATAAATCACAATTTCAGGATTTTCAAAAATATTTTTTATTGATAATTTAGGTGAAAGTTCGGTTTTTTGATTTAGAAAAATTTTAGGGAGATAAATATAATCAATTTGATTATTGACTAAAAAGCCTCTATCTACAAATTCATTTTTTTGAGAAAAAAAGTTTTCCGCTTGTTGGCGACGAGGCTGCCAATTGTAGCCGGAATTTTCTAAATTCATCTCATCCTCCAAAAATGTTTGCTGCTTACTATAGGCTGAAACATAAGAATTTGTTTCATAAGCGTAAATTGGAATTGGAGTTTTCGGAAATGATTTTCGTAAATAGGCATCGTAAGGATGGGTTAAGACAATTCCTTTTGGCTCTGATTTTAAAAAATTTAAAGCTAATAATTCATATTTAGAAATGGCAGTTGGAGGTATTTTGCCNNGTAAAATTTGGGAGTGAACCAATTAAGGGAAATATGTTTAAAATAACAACTAAATATGTTAATTTAGAATGTTTTGACAAGTAAACCGATAAAGGGATATTGGCTAAAAACAGGGCGTAATATAAAAATTGGATCGTATTCCAACTGGTGCCCTTTTGAACAAAAAATAAAGGTATTAAAGTACAGATAATAATCGAAATTAAGATACTTTTTTCTTTGTATATTTCTTTTACAGCCAGTAGACGAAAAGCAAAATTACCAATTAAAAATATTGCTACGGCGACTATTTGGGCAAAAATATATTTGATTATGTTTGAAGAATGTAAAAATGATGCAACTTGTGGCCAATAGAAACGATCAATGGATTCAATCATGGAATTGGTAAACCAAAAGGGTTCAAATTTTATAAGAGAGGAGGAAGAAGAGTTGTATTGAAGAAATAGAATCAGGGCAAAAAAGATTGATAATAATAAGGTCTTTATATATTTTTTATTATTTAGAGCATAGAGTCCAAAAATAATAAAAGCCGGGATGGCGGAATAGACTTTTATAATGGGTAAAAAGATAAGAATAAAAAAGATAAATATTTTTTTAGGATTTTTACTGTTTAATAAGTAAATTAAAATTAACAAAAGCAGGATTGAGAGCATATAGGGTGGATTTAACTGATTGCTGGGCG
>DHGB01000008.1:2614-3684 GCA_002402535.1 Candidatus Shapirobacteria bacterium UBA4809 | reverse complement strand
ATAGGATTGCAATTAACGTCGGGATGAGGGACACAAACAACAAAAAGCTGCTCGGTTAATCTGTCTTTAATCTCAAAATAATGTTTGTTTTCAACTAAATAATATGGAAAAGCGTAACCCATTTTCGACAAAAGGGCATAATTAAAATCCTGATTACCAGATTTAGCAACGATATGGTCAACAATTTCGGTAGCCGTTTTTAATTGATTGTTTGGTGGCCAGCGAAAAGGATTGGCAGATATTAGAATAATAGATAAGTAGATTAATAGAATAGTAGTTAACAGCTTTGGAAGTTTACTTAAAAAATAGGCCATAAGCATAAAGACCACCGGAAATAAAAAGCCGAAGTAATGGGAATAAATATGTTGCTTGTAAAGCCCAAGACCAATTAAGCCGATTAAATACCACAAAACACAGTAAAGTAGATTTTGATTTCGGTGTTTAATTAATAGATATATTAGGCCTAAAAACAGGATAATTGAAATAATCAATCCATGAGTAGAATTTTGCCCAGCCAATAAATCAGTATTGATTTGATTAAAGAGCGAGGGGATGACAGGTAATGATTTGTAGGCTTTTAGATTGACCGTAGTTTCTCTTTGGGTAAAAAAAATCGCTAAGGCTTTAATATTTTGCCCCTGATGCTTCAGATCAAAGAGAAATTGGGGAATAAGGGAAAGCATAAATATTAAAATGGCGAGAAGTGTCTCTTTAACATATTTTCGGGGTGAATTTTTTAACCAAATAATAAAAGCAGTGGGCAAGAGTAACAAGGCGAGATAATGAGAATTGAGACACATAGCAAAGGCGAGGCAGGCCCAAAGGTAGCGTTTTTCCGTCATTAAATAGATAAAAAGAAGGGCAAAAAAAGGCATAATGTTTGGATTCCAGGAAAAATTGGAATATTTAATAGCAGTGGGAGAGATAGCGTAAAGGAAAGCGGCAATATAGGCAGCTTTGGGATTAAACCATTTTTTAGTAATAAAAAAAATGAGGTAGGCGGTGGCTACGCCCAGAAGAGCAACAAAAATGGCTGGTCCAACCGGACTATAGTTTGCTAAAAGAAGAGC
>DHGB01000008.1:0-2583 GCA_002402535.1 Candidatus Shapirobacteria bacterium UBA4809 | reverse complement strand
CCGATAAAAAATAAGTTTCCATTTTTTAGAAAATCGCGAACAATAACTACATCACGGCCCTGATCACCCAAAAATTCCATATAGCCGGAAATACGGTAAAGACGGCAAAAAGAGGCTATTAATAAGATTAGAATTATCAGCCAATTTTTAGTTAAGAATTTTTTAAGCACGGGTAAAATTAATTTTATACCAAAGTTTAAACAAATCTGAAAAACTTTTTACAATGACTTTAAACTGGCGGCCAGTCGCCTGACCCTCAGTCCGAGGATAATGATGAACGCCGATTTCGACAATTTTAAATCCCGCTTTTTTGGCTTTTATGAGGAATTCACTACTGATAAAAGCTCCTCTTTCCGCTTCTAATTTAGGAATGGTGTCGACGACCTTTTGGCTAATAAATTTAAAGCCGCAATCAATATCTTTAACCTTGAGTCCAAAAAGGATAAAAACGATTAATTCCCATATTTTAGAGCTAATAATGACAGCCTTTGACACTTTTCGATCCAAGTAATAGCCAATAACCAAATCTGATTTTGTCTTTTTCTGAGTCTCAATAAAATTTTTGATTTCAGAAAAGTCAAACTGACCGTCAGAATCGGTAAAAGCAATCCATTTATACTTCGAATTATAGAGACCACTTTTAAAGGCGGCACCGTAGCCACGATTGGGATTGTGAGTGACGATTTTTATATTTGGATATTTTGTTTGAATCTTTAAAGCCACCTCTCCCGTTTTATCCTTGGAACCGTCATTAACAATGACTATTTCCCACTTTTTAGCAGTTTGCTTGAGAACTCTAACGGCTTTGTCAACGGTAGCCTGAATNNTTGTTTTCTTCGTTATAACAAGGAAAAAATACAGAAAGTTCGTCAATCAGGTAGTTTTTCATAGTAAAAGTATAGCAAATGACTTGACTCTCGGGTAAAATTGGGTATAATATCCTCTAATATTAGTTATTGTCATTTATTTATATGAAAAAAATAATTTTATCTCTAATGCTCTTAACTGCTTTGGTTTTTCCTAGCGGAATATTTGCTGATGCTTACTCTCAAGGAGAAGTTAATTATAATATCTCGATTGACAAAAAAATTAGACCTATAAATGATTCTAATTTTTATGACAATATCGGGAGGGATCAAAAAGTCTTTGTTAATGATGATGTGGTCGACTACAGGATAGTAGTTGAAAATACTGGTAAAGATATTCTTTACGACCTGATCGTGACTGATTATTACCCAGTCGTTAACCAAATTATTTTAGCTCCAGGAGAAATTAACAAAGCTAATCGTCAAATAATTTGGAAAATAGAGACTTTAAATCCTGGTGAAAGTAAAACTTTTACCATTAGAGCCAAGGTAATTAATTCCAGTACCTGGAATTCTCAGACTAATGTCGTTGACGTAAAAAATAATAACGTTTACGACAAAGATACCGCCACTTTTTATCTAAATGGAAAGGTTATTCCGGTTACTGGTAATTCTGATTTAGTGGTTAAATCAGGCATAGTTTTAAGTTTATCGATTGTCGCTTTAGCTTTAAGAAAAGTAGCTAGAGGATATTAAGAATAGATTAATAGAGTAATAGATTAGTAGAGTAGTAGATTAGTAAATTTATTGGAGATGGAGATAAAGGGTCATCTTGCCATCAGAGTGAAATAGTTTGACGTGGTTACCTAGCGATGATTTGGTATTGCGATAAGTATAGGCGACACCATCCTCAATAGCGTAGACACTTTTATTAACTGAAACCATATCAAGACCATGATGAAAACGATCGGCATATAAATATGAATAGGGGGTGTGTCCACGAAGCTGGGTAATACAATTCGTCGTATTTGAGGCGTTACAGGTACTACTAATTGAGGTAACACCACTCATCGGCCAGCGGTGCTGATTTAGATAGTCCGTGGCATCAATGTCATTGCCATAAGACCATGAAGCAATATTACTTTCACTTAAATTATATAGACCGAAATGGAGATGGTCACCAAAAGAATAACCGGTATTTCCCATCATCCCGATTAAATCACCCTTTTTTACATTTCGCTTGTCCTTAAAGGTGGCATTTAAAAGGGAGCTTAACTCTTCCTCGGCAGCAGCTTTTAATTTTTGGTACCTAGCCTCATCGTTTCGAGTAATTTCTAGTAATCCGACTTTTGAGCTTTTTTGAGTGGCGAGGCTTTTTTGCTGGGCATCAAGCTGTTTTTCCATAGCTTCAAGCTCTTTTTGCTTTTCAGCTTTAGCTTGTTTTTGAAGATCGAGATTAGTCCGAGTGGTTTCCAGATTTAGGAGATTATCCTGACTATTTTTTTGAATAATCGATATATATTTGTAATTTTCAAAAAAATTGTTAAAAGAGCCGGAAGTAATTAAGCTCAAAAGAGGGATTCTTTTGGGGAGTTTGTAATTTTGATTAATTTCCTGAATATAAATTGCGGAAAGCTGATTAAGCGCGATGTCTAAATCACCTATTTTAACGCCCAGATCAGCAATGTCTTTTTTTAGGGTTTCAATTGTATAGCTGGTTTGTTTTATTTTAAGCTGAGTCTGGGCAATTTGAGTGTCAAATATTTTAATTTGATTG
>DHGB01000027.1 GCA_002402535.1 Candidatus Shapirobacteria bacterium UBA4809 | reverse complement strand
GCGTCTATCCGCCAAACAAAAAGATCTTCTCAAAGAGCTGGGGCTGTAATTATCAGTTTTAAGCCATTTTAGTGTTATAATACTAAAGTTAATTTGTGGTATTTGGAATGGGGGCCGTCGTGTCCCCATTTTTATTTACCAAAATATAAATATGGATATCAAAAGACTACCAAAAACAGAATTTGCCGCCGCTGTAGCTCAAATTGCTGGCGAGCGCAATATTAATCCCCAGGAAATCATCGATGCTATCGAGGAGGGTTTAATTTCTGCCTATAAAAGGGATCAAAAAGAACACGGTATTATTGTACCCGAAGAGGCTATTTTTGAAGTTGATTTAGCTCCTGAGTCTGGTTCCTTTGCTATCTTTGAAATTGAGGGTGATA
The DNA here is from genome assembly GCA_002402535.1 of Candidatus Shapirobacteria bacterium UBA4809. Lineage (GTDB taxonomy): Bacteria > Patescibacteriota > Microgenomatia > UBA12405 > UBA12405 > UBA12158. The sequence goes on along the minus strand of DHGB01000027.1, from coordinate 4,505 downwards.
AAAAAAATAATGTGACCCCCCCCGGCTTTGGTCGGATTGCGGCGATGACGGCTAAGCAGGTTATTGATCAAAAAATTCACGAAGTTGAACGTGACACCATCATCGATGAATACCGTCAAAAAACCGGAACATTAGTTTTAGGAGTTATTTTACGAATTGACCCTTATCGAATGACAGTGGGAATTGGTAAGACTGAAGGCATCTGTCCTAAGGAAGAGCAGATTAAAAATGAATCTCTAGAAATCGGATCAAAAAAATTATTTTTAATCAAGGAAATTCGTGAAGACGAAGCCACCGGTAAAAAAGACGTTATTCTTTCTCGTCGGGATCCTCAGTTTATCGTTCAACTTTTTATGCGTGAGGTTCCCGAAGTTGGTAATCGGGCTGTAGTTGTTGAAAAAATTGCCCGAGAAGCTGGTCAAAGAACTAAAATTGCTGTTTCCTCTTCCCAAAACGGAATTGATCCCGTTGGTTCTTGTATTGGTCAAAAAGGTTCCCGAATTCAATCAATTTTAAGTGAGCTTCCCTCCGATGAAAAAGTTGATGTAGTTGCTTTCGCCAAAAACCAGTCCCAGTTTATTGTTAATGCTCTTTCTCCTGTTTCAAATGTCAAGGTTATTTCGTTAAAAAATAATTTGGCCCAGGTCGAAGTTCCTGAAGATCAATTGGCTCTCGCCATTGGGGCTGGCGGTGAAAATGTTCGCCTGGCCGGAATTCTTACTGATGCTGATATCAAAGTCAGTGCCGTTAAAAAAAATTAACAATTATCAATTTTCAATTAACTTGGAAATTAAATTATTTTGTGTTTATTAATTAATTGTAATTTGAAGATTGTAGATTGAAGATTGTAGATTTAAATAATAATTATGAATAGCAAATATCGTCCACCTATTGTCGCTGTCATGGGTCATATTGACCACGGTAAAACGACTCTTCTTGATCGCATTCGTAATGCTCACGTTGCTCAGAAAGAATCTGGCGGTATTACTCAGCATATTTCTTCTTATCAAACAGAAGTCAAGTTAAAAAGTGGTAAGTCCGGTTTAATCACTTTTATTGATACTCCCGGTCATGCCGCTTTTTGTGCCATGCGCACCCGAGGTGCCAATTTAACCGATCTGGTGGTTTTAGTTATTTCAGCCACTGACGGAGTGATGCTTCAAACGAAAGAGTGTATTGCTCAAATTAAAAAGGCCAATCTTCCTGTAATTATTGCTTTGACTAAGTATGATTTAGAGACTCGTCAACCAGAAATGGTCAAGGGTCAAATCGTTGAAATGGACCTAACTCCAGAAGAGTATGGTGGTCAAGTAGCCATTGTTCCCGTCTCTGCCAAAACTGGAGCGGGTATTGATGAGCTGCTAGAGTTAATTCTATTAAATGCCGAAATTATGGAGTTAAAAGATGAATCCGAGTCCCCCCTAGAAGCGGTCGTGGTCGAATCAAAACTCGATACCGCCCGTGGTCCTGTGGCTGCCGTTATTGTCAAAAAGGGAATATTAAAGCTAGGTGATCAAATTTTTACCGAAAGTATTTCTGGTAAAGTTAAGGCTCTTTTTGATTCCTCGGGAAAAAGTATTAAAGAAGCTGGTCCTAGTACCCCAGTTGAAATCTTGGGATTTGAAAAAGTCCCCTATGTTGGCGCTATGATTACAAATAACCCCGTAGAGACGCCTCATGATGCGTCTCTACCAATTACAAATTTTCCAATTAATCCCGACCTTCCTCATTTAAATATCGTTATTAAAGCTGATACCGAGGGGACCCTCGAAGCTCTCAAAAATAGTCTTAGTGATGACGTTAATTTAATTTACACTGGTGTTGGTCCGGTCAATGACAATGACGTGATTGCTGCCAAAACCAGTCACGCCGAGCTTTTTGCCTTTAATGTTCCCGTCAGTAAAACTATCAAAAACTTAGCCGATAATGAGAAAGTTCCCATTTTCGAATCAAAGATAATCTACGAAATTATTGAAAATATTCAGGCCCAGGTCTTGAAAATGCTTGATCCCACGATTGAGGATACCATTGTCGGTGAGGGGACTATTATCGCTGAATTTAAGATTGAAAAAGTGCGTATTGCTGGGATAAAAATTACCAAAGGTGAAATGACTAAAGGTGATTCTGTTCATCTCATGCGTGAGGGTAAAATTATCAAAAATACCCAAATCGAGGGTATTCGCCAAGGTAAAGACATTGTTGAAAAAATTAAAGTTGGTCATGATTGTGGTATGACTTTTCGTCCCTATATTGACTTTAAAATAAACGATGTTATAATAGCCTATAAGAATTCAAAATAGTCATTTATTTGTAAGCAGGACAAATATGAAAAATTATAATGTTACTGAAATTAAAAATCTTGTTACCAGTGCCAAAAGCGCCCTNNTCTTTAAAAAAACTAGGTAAACAGGTTAAGGTGTTTTGCCCCCAAAAGCCCGATCAAAATTATCAAAAATTAAGCGGTCTTGAGCTTTTAGTTGATAATTATTCTAATTCCGATTTAGTTGTCTCTTTGGACTATCCCATTGATCAAATTGAAGCTGTTTCTTATAACGATGATGGCGGTCACCTAAATCTAGTCGTTAAAACCAAATCTGGAGCTGCTAAAGTCGAAACCAATCAAATTGTCATCAATAATAATGGTTCCGCGGCTGATGTTTGTTTTATGCTTGGTGATGAAGCTCCCCTTGGAGTTTCCGCCTCGATGGTTAACCAAGGTAATTGGGTTCTGATTACCCCCTCTCAGGTTAATAAGACCTGGGCTAAAGCTACTATTTTTGATCCTGACGCTCCTTTTTCAGAAATATTTACTTTCTTATTACCTATGCTTGGTTTAAATTTAGATATTGATTCAGCTAAAGATTTATTAATCGGTCTTCGAGTAGCCACTCAATCTTTCAGTGTCAATGTTTCTCCTGAAACTTTTGAAGCTGGGGCTCTTTGTCTGCGCGCTACCCAGCCGAATGAAAATATAGCTGCTCCCATTGAAGCTATGCCCATTGAAAATATTGAAAAATCTGGCAACTTGCTTTCTGGAGCCAATAAACCCAATCCTACTCCCACCGCCTAATTTCCGGCTTTTGTGCTACAATACCCATACACTAAATACGGTTTTTCAGTAGCCATTCTGAAATATTATATTTTACCGTTATTAGCGTTTTTATCTATGGCATTAACTACCGAAGAAAAAAGCGAAATTATTTCTAAATATTCCCAGGCCAAGGGTGATACTGGTTCTCCTGAAATCCAAGTTGCGATTCTATCCAAAGAAATTGAAAAACTCCAAGGACATTTAGGTGAAAATAAACATGATTCTCCAGCCAAAAGAGGTCTTTTAAGTAAACTAGCCAAGCGACGTCGTTTGCTTCGTTATCTGTCAATTCACAACGAAGATCGTTACCAAAAAATTATTAAGAGCTTAAATCTTAAAAAATAAAAATGATTAAAAATTCAACCGACATCGTCATTGGTGACAAGAAAATTACTCTGACTACTGGTCAAATAGCTCCCCAGGCCAACGGAGCTGTTTTAGCTCAAATGGGCAAAACTGTCGTTTTGGCGACCGTTGTTTTGGGAGCTATTGATAAAAGTAAAGATTATTTTCCCCTTTCGGTTGAATTTGCCGACAAGCTTTATGCAGGGGGGTTAATTAAGGGTGGTAAGTGGATTAAGCGGGAAGGTGGCCCTTCTGACACCGCCATTCTCTTTGGTCGTATTATTGATAGATCAATTCGTCCCTTATTTTCTGTCGATTTCAAATATGAGGTTCAGGTAATTGCCACGGTTTTGAGCAACGATAAAGACAATGATGTCGTTATTCCCGCTTTTACCGCCGTTTCCGCCGCTCTGATGCTTTCCGATATTCCTTTTAATGGCCCGGTTTCTATTGTTAGAGTCGGCCTAGAAAACAAAGAATTAAAACTGTTTCCGACTATTACCGATCTTCAAAAATCTTCATTAGACCTCTTAGTTTGCAAAGACTGCGAGGGTATCAACATGATTGAAGCCGATGCTAATATCGTTGACAACGAGACTGTTTTAAAGGCTATAGAACTCGGATTCAAAACTGGCGACGAAATAAACGAGCAGTTAGTCGAATTTACCAAAAAATACGGTAAAAAAAAGATTCAGTACGAGCCTCTCTCTCCCTCAAAAGAATTAATTACTGAGGTTGAAGAGCTTGTTAAAAAAGAACTTGATGAGTTTATGCAGGGCGGTATTGACGGTTCTCATATTAGCTCAGAAGAAAAAATAAAAGAAAAGGTTAAAGAGGCTTTCGAAGCAAAAATAAAAGCCGAGCAGGTTGAAGCTAATCAAATAATTGAAGCTGTTGATATTTTAGTCCGCCAATATCTTCGCGAGGCGACTCTTAAAGGTACACGCTTCGACAAAAGAGCCCTTGATGAAATTCGTCCTCTCGAGATAGAAGCTGGAGTTCTACCAATGACTCATGGTTCCGCTCTTTTTCAACGTGGTTTGACCCAGGCTTTAACGATTACTACTCT
>DHGB01000050.1 GCA_002402535.1 Candidatus Shapirobacteria bacterium UBA4809 | reverse complement strand
TAAATCTTTTTATCATCGGCCCGAGCGGCTGCGGCAAATCCACTCAAGCTAAACTTATCGCGGAAAAATATCATTTGACTCACTTATCCATGGGTCAGCTTCTCCGTGATGAAATTGCCGCTGGTAATGGTTTTGGCGACGAAGCCAAATCATATCTTGATAATGGAAAATTAGTTCCCGATGATTTAATTTTTGATATTTTAGTCGCCAAATTAAATTCCATTAACAATCAAAATTTTATTATTGATGGTTTCCCAAGAGTGTTAAACCAAGGCAAATATATGGAATATTATTTAAAGAAAAAAGATTTACCCTTTTCTTTATTAATTCATCTCAGTGTCACATTTGAGGAAATCACCGCTAGACGGAATAAATTAGGTCAGGAATTTCAAGACTCGAATAGAACTGACAATACTCCGGAGGCTATCACTTCACGTCAGCAATTTTATGATGATGGTATCACTCCCATTCGGGAATACTTTGAATCCAAAGGTCTTTTTGTTGATATCGACGGTAATCGCCCCATCGAACCTATTTTTACCGATATTTGTAATAAAATTAATAAATTAGCAATATAATGTCAATATTAATCAATAGAAAAATCTGTGATAACGCTAAAGAATGTGGTGGTATTGCAGCTTGTCCTACAAAAGCAATATTTTGGGATGACGATAAAAAAACAATAACAATTGATAATGAAAAATGCATTAGTTGTGGTCTTTGCGAAGAAAATTGTCCGGTTGGTGCTATTCATATCGCTCACGATCAATCAGAATATGAAAAAATCAAACTTGAAATTGATAATGATCCTCGAAAGATTGCTGATTTATTTGTTGATCGTTACGGAGCTGCTCCCGTCGGCAAAGCTTTTTTGTATGATCAATCACAATTTAAAACCTGCGCCGAAGAATCAAATGTCTTAACCTTTATTGAATTATTTAAAAACGAAACTGCAGAATGCCTGATTAATTCAATTCCTATCAAAGAACTTTTTGAAAATAACAATTACAATTATCACAAAATTAATATTGTCGATGATGCTCTCCTTTCAGAATATAAAATTTCCCAGTTACCTTGTCTGATGATTTTTAATAAAGGTAAATACTTGGGTTGTGTTGAGGGTCATTTTACTCCAGATAAAAAACCAGAATTGATTGCTAAAATAAAACAAATCGTTAATCCACCCATTAATGAATAATCAGATATATCTCGACAACGCCGCTACCACTAAAGTCGCACCAGAGGTTTTTGAAGTTGTTAAAAAATATTCGGAAGAATTATACGGTAACGCCGGTTCCCTTCATACACTCGGCCAAAAGTCAAAAAATGCCATAATTGAGGCAAAAAATATACTAAAAGCTAAATTAGGTGCCAAGACTGGTGATATTATTTTTACCGGTTGCGGTACGGAAGCTAATAATTTAGCTATCAAAGGAATAGTTCTTTCACTCCCGCTTGAACAAAAAAGACATCTAATTATCAGTGAAATCGAACATGATTGTGTTTTGAATGCTTCCAAGTGGCTTGCTCAGCTAGGAATAAATGTAGATGTCACTTATCTTCCTGTAGACAAACAGGGTCTTATTAATCCCCAAGATGTAAAAAATTTATTAAGGCCAGAGACTGTTTTGGTTTCAGTAATGCAGGCTAATAATGAAATAGGTACTATTGAACCTATTGCTGAAATTGGCAAAATCTGTCGCGAAAATAAAGTTTTATTTCATACCGACGCCTCGCAAAGTTTTACTAAATTCCCCTTAAACATAGAAGAGGATTATGTTGATATGGTTACCATCAATGCTCATAAAATTCATGGTCCAAAAGGCGTCGCCGCCCTTTATGTAAAAGAAAACATTAATCTTACCCCACTTCTACATGGTGGTGGTCAAGAAAAAGGTTTTCGTTCAGGAACCGAGAATATTCCTGGAATTATGGGTTTTGCTACGGCTGTCAATCTACATACTAAATCTGATATTCTTAATATGACTAATCTTAGGGATAATTTCATCAAGCAAATTTTATCCGAAATTCCAAACACTTCCCTGAACGGTCATCCTACTTTACGATTATGCAACAACATCAACATAAGCTTTGAAGGAATAAATGCTCCAAGTCTTGTTTTGATGCTAGATTCATATGGTATTTCAGCTTCCGTTTCATCTGCGTGTAATTCTTTATCTCTTGAACCGAGTCATGTTGCTAGAGCAATTCGCGGTACTTCTGCTAAAATGGACACTATCCGCTTTAGTTTAAGTAAATATACAACAGAAGCAGAATTATCTTTTACTTTCGACAAATTAAAACAAATTGTCGAATCACTCAGAAAATAAATATTATTAATTAAATCTAAATGAAAGAACCACAAGTCAAGGGTACTGTTACTGAAGTTTTACCCGATCAGTTATTTCGGGTCAAGCTCGAGGACGACCGTATTATCGTCTGTTATTTAGCCGGCAAACTGAAAATGCACCACATTCGTTGTCTGGCGGGTGACACTGTTTCGGTTGTTTTATCACCCGATGGCAACAAGGGTCGGATAACCTACCGCGGTTGAGTCCTCGTTATTAAATTTACTCTTTGATATTATCGGCAGTTTAGGTTACAATACCAAAGCCAAAGTTTATGAAAGTAAAATCAAGCATAAAACCCCGCTGCAAAAACTGTAAAATCGTCATCAGACGGGGTGTAAAGCGAGTTATTTGTTCTACCAAGAGACACACCCAAAAACAGGGTTAATTTTTATGAGAATTTCCGGAGTTGAAATCCCTGATAATGAGAGAGCCGAGGTGGCTCTAACTCGATTTTATGGTATTGGTCCTAAAAATGTTATTAAACTAGCCCAAAAAGCCGGTATTGATTTAAATACCAGAATAAAAACTTTAAGCCGTGATGATATTGGTTCTTTGATGAAAGCTCTCGAAGATTTTCAAACAGAAGGCGATTTAAAAAGAGAAATTCGTGAAAATATTGATCGTTTAAAAGCGATTAAATGTTATCGTGGAATCCGGCACATTGTCTCTCTCCCTGTCCGTGGTCAAAGAACCAAATCCAATTCTCGTACCCGTAAGGGGAGAAAGAAAACAGTTGGTTCTCTTACCAAGGAAGCTTGGGCAAAAATTGAAACCCAGCAAAAAGCTGCCGAGGTCGCCAAAAAATAAAATTTTAATCATATGGCAACAAGCAAAGCAAAAACTACCACTAACGAAAGCATAAAAAAAACCAAATCTCTTACCAAGACCAAAAAAATGGTCAAGAGTTTGGCTGAAGGTCGACTTTACGTTCAGTCAACTTTCAACAATACAATTGTCACTATTACCGATATTAAGGGAAATACTCTTGCCTGGTCAAGTGCCGGGCAGTGTGGTTTTAAGGGTTCACGTAAATCTACTCCTTATGCCGCCACCACTGCTATCGAAAAAGCTCTTGAAGCTGTCAGACCCATTGGAATCAAAAAATTAGCAGTTTACTTAAAAGGACCAGGTACCGGTCGAGATGCCGCTCTTCGCTTTCTTCGCGCCAAGCGCGATTTTGAAGTCGATCTTATTGCCGATGTTACCCCAGTTCCTCACAACGGCCCCAGACCTCCCAAGGCCCGCCGAGTTTAAAAAAATACCATGAGAAGCACACTAGACACTAAATGTCGACTCTGTCGTAGCGAAGGCGTAAAACTTTATTTAAAAGGCGCTCGTTGCTTTTCCCCCAAATGTCCCCTAGAAAAGAAAGGGGCAGTTAAACCAGGCATGCACGGTACCAAAAGAAGCCGGAAGCCCACCGATTACGGGATTCAGCTTCGGGCCAAACAAAAAGCTAAACGTTTTTACGGTGTTGCTGAAACTCAGTTCAAAAATTATTACACTGCTGCTAAAAAATTAAAAGGTTTAGTCGGAGAAAATTTATTAATCCTTGTCGAGAGAAGACTCGATAATGTTGTTTATCTTTCTGGACTTTGTTTATCCAGAAGCCACGCGAAGCAGTTGATTAGCCACAAAGAAGTTTTAGTCAATGGTAAGGTTTTAAACATTTCTTCTTATTTGGTTAAAGTTGGCGATTTAATTACCTTAAAACCCAAAACCCTTGAAAAAAATGGCGATACTTTTAAATACGCCGACAAGGACTTTAAGGCTCCGGAGTGGATTGATTTAGACAAATCCAAATCCAGTGCCAAAATTATTGCACTTCCCATCATCGATCAAAATCATAACGGGATCGATGTAAATTTAATTATTGAATATTATTCAAGATAATCAAAGGAGAAAACTATGATCGACACCAGTCACTTTCATATTAAAACTATTAAACAAACTTCCACCTACGGCAAGTTTGAACTGACCCCACTCGTTGGAGGTCTTGGCCATACTCTCGGCAATAGTCTTCGTCGAATTCTTTTAATCACTATTCCTGGGGCGGCCATCACTCACATTAAAATTGATGGAGCTACCCATTTATTTACCACCTTACCAGGAGTAAAAGAAGATCTTGTTGAGATTTCTCTAAATCTTAAAAAAATTAAATTTGCCTATGCCAAGGAAGAACCTACAGTTTTAATCTTAGATAAAAAAGGTAAGGGGGTCGTTACGGCTGGTGATATTTCTGATAGTGCTGTCTGTAAAGTTTCTAATCCTGATCAGGTTATCGCTACTTTAACTGATACCAATGCTCACCTTAAAATAGAAATGACTGTTGAGCGTGGGGTTGGTTATACTCTCGCCCGTGAACAAAAAACTGATATCATCGGTGAAGTCATTCTCGATGCTACCTTTACTCCAGTTTTAAAGGCCAATTATACTGTCGAACCTACCCGTCTTGGTAAAAAAAGTAATTACGACAAACTAACTATGGAAATTTGGACTGATGCTTCAATTGAGCCTTTAACCGCTTTAAAAATGGCCGCCAAAGATTTAATTAACGCTCTTAATCAGATTGTTGATACCAGAGAATTTGAAGATGAAGTCATCACCCTAGATTCCATGCCGATCAATCAAATGGCTGAGATTTCAGTTGAGGAAATTGAATTACCTCTTCGCGTTACTAACGCTCTCAAAAAAGCTGATTATTCAACTATTAATGATTTAGTTAAAGCAGGCCGAGCCGATGTTAGTAAAGCCAAAAACGTTGGTGAAAAATCATTAAAAATTATTGATGCTTGGCTTGAGGAAAAGGGATTTTCCTGGAATAAATAAAGATGAGACATCGAATTTCAGGTTACCATTTAGGTCGAACTACCAATCAAAGAAAAAATCTTTACAGGTCTCAGCTTCGCTCTTTATTCACTCATGGTTATATTAAAACCACTGTCACCAAGGCAAAATCTATCGCTCCTTTGGCTGAAAAAATTGCCCTCTCTGCCGTTAAAGCTGATCTTAATTCTCGTCGCTATATTTTTACCTTTTTTCAAGATCGAAATGTCGTCAACAGAATCGTAACCGCTTTTTCCACTACCTTTCCTGGCCAGACTCAAAACTTTACTCAATTAAAAAACGTCAAATACCGTCAAGGAGACAATGCTTTAATTGTTAGACTAAGTTTTATCAAAGAAGTAAACAGTCTCCCCGTTATTAAAGAAAAAGTCAAAAAAGAAATTAAAAAAGATAACAAAAAAATTACAAAAGCAAAAACTATTCCTGCTAAAAATAAAGCAGCCCCTAGCCAAAAAAAGGAGACTAAAAAATGAAATCAAAAACCACTATTTTAAAAGGAAGTAACCCTGTTCGATCATGGATTTTAGTTGATTT
>DHGB01000016.1:1500-3389 GCA_002402535.1 Candidatus Shapirobacteria bacterium UBA4809 | reverse complement strand
CTAAGATAGTTTTGAGTTTTAAAATAACGAAAAGCACTTTCAAAAGTGATATACAGGGCAAATATAAGTGAAAGGAAAATAATTTTTTTTTGGTGTGCTTTTACATAATTAGATATTTCACTTTGATACTCCCCAGCTAGCATCCCCAGAATAAAAAAGATGAAATTTAAGATAAAAACTTTTATGGGATAAGCAAAGGATAAGGGGCGGTAGTAATAATCGATCGAGAGAAAAATAAACTGGATAATAAATAAAATAATAAGAGGAAGAGGACGACTTATAAATTTAAAATAATGATAAATAAAAGGGAATAATAAGTAAAAAATAAACAAAGTGGGAATAAAATAAAGCTGATAAGAGGCACCACCGAGAAGTAATACCCTAAAAAATGACTGAGAATTATGGGGATAAACAAAATAATAATATATAAAACTCCAAAATAGATAGGGTAACAAAATTTTAGATAAACGCTGTTTTAGATAGGGGAAAAATTTAAGATTAGTAGAATAATTAAGTTTTAAGCCAAAAGCAGAAATCATAAAAAAAATGGGGACGGCAAAACTGGATAATTGATTTAAAAATAAGGTAAAAGGATGACCGAACAAATCATTTCCGGAGACGGCTAAAATTTTGGTGGTGATATGAATCATGATTACCGAAAAAGTACAAATAATTCTAATAAAGTCAATTTCAGGGTGGTAGATATATTTTTTAAGAGTCTCCATAAAGAAATTGTAACAGGAAAAGTAAAAATACTGGTATGATTAAATAGTGTCAATAAGGAAAACAAAAATCATCGCCACCGTAGGGCCAGCCAGTGAAACCGAGGAAATTTTATCAGAACTGATTGAAAACGGAGTAAATATTTTTAGGTTAAATCTAAAATATAATGAAAAAAAATGGCACGAGAACATAATTAAAATTATCCATAAAATTGGAGATAACAAGATTCCGGTTTTTATTGACCTGCCCAGAAGTGATTTTGAAATACTCCAAGAGGCCGATGCAATCGCCCTGTCATATTTAAAAAACGCTCAGGAAATTGAAAAATTAAAAGAACGTTTAAAAAGAAAAAATATAGTTAAACCCATAATCGCCAAAATAGAAAACTTGATGGCAATTAAGAATTTGGAAGAAATCGTAAAAGCGGCTGACGGAGTAATGGTAGCTAGAGGGGATCTGGGGAGAAGTGCTCCAATTGAAGAACTGGCTTTTTTTCAGGAAAAAATAATTGACGAATCGAGAAAACAAAATAAACCAGTGATAGTAGCCACTGAAATGCTGCTGTCGATGACGGAAAGGGATACTCCCACTAGAGCTGAGGCGAGCGATGTGGCTCATGCCGTCTTTGACGGGAGTGATGCCATAATGCTTTCAGAGGAAACAGCCATTGGCAAATACCCTCTAGAATCAGTAAAAGTAATGGCTAAAATAGCCAGATTTAGTGAGGAAAATGGAAAAATAAAAACTATTGAAAATGAAAGTATAAGCTTTGCCGATTCCCTGCTGGAAGCAGCGGTAAAAGTATCCGAAAGTGCCGATGGGATAATTGTTTTTACCAAATCAGGGTCATCGGCTCGAAAACTCGCCAACCACCGTCTCAAAATGCCTATCATTGCCATCACCGATGAAGAGAGAACTTTTCAGATGCTCAATTTTTCTTATGGAATAATCCCCTTTTATCGGGTTTTTGATCAACATAAATATGGGAGTGATAATAAAATATTTGAAGAGCTGTTGGCCCAAAAATTTATTAAAAAAGGTCAGAAACTGCTAGTAATTCACGGCAATAATTGGATGGAAGGCGGATCAATTAACAATCTTAGCCTACTGGAAATTTAGTTTTTATAGTAAGACTTGATTTGGAAAAGAAGGTAAAAAGAAATAGC
>DHGB01000016.1:0-1453 GCA_002402535.1 Candidatus Shapirobacteria bacterium UBA4809 | reverse complement strand
AATATCATGGCAACTAAAGAAATGATTATAGAAATAGACAGACCGGGACGATAAGCACCGGCAAAAGCAAGGGGCATGAAAGCCCTACTTACCCCGAGAGCAAATAATAAAGTCGGAATCGAAAAAATTAAAGCAATGGCGGTCAAATATGGACTATATTTTACAATTAACTCCTTAATGTTTTCAGGCATGGCTGGGGCTTTTTTACCGAAATATAGGTCTAAAGTCTTTTCAATTTGAGTTAGATATTTATTTTTAGTCATAACAGCATTTTATACTTATTTATCTGACTCTGTCAATTTAGCAATATTATTGGCCATTTCATTACTAACTTTTAAAAGAGAATCAAAAGTACCGGCATCTTCCCAGAGACTATCAAAAACATTGACTTTCATTTCTCCATTTTTAAGATAAATATTATTTAAATCGGTAATTTCAATTTCACCGCGGAGTGAAGGAGCGAGCTTTGAAGCAAATTCTGTAACCCGGCAGTCGTAACAATAAAGACCGACCACGGCGAAGTTACTTTTAGGATTTTCAGGTTTTTCTTCGATACTAACCGCCTTCATGTCCTTGTCAAATTCAACCACACCGAAACGCTCCGGATCTTCAACTTTTTTGGCAAAAACCATAGCCCCTTTTTCAAAAGATTTAATTTGAGCCCCGAAACCAGGATCAAAAATGTTGTCACCTAAAATCATAGTAACATTGTCACCATCGATAAAATTTTTACCGACAATAAAGGCATCGGCAAGGCCCTTCGGCTCTTTTTGGATAGCATAATTAAAATGAACTCCAAATTCAGAGCCGTCACCAAGAAGATTTAAAAATTGACCGGAATAATCGGGAGCAATAATAATTAAAATATCTTTAATTCCTCCCTGAATAAGAGTATTGATCGGATAATAAATCATCGGCTGGTCATAAACCGGCAGTAATTGTTTACTGGTAACTAAAGTTAACGGACGGAGCCNNGAGTAGCACGACCACCAGCTAAAATAATGCCTTTCATATTTTTATTTCTTTTTCCAAATAATTTTATTATAAACGAACCAGTTTAAGGGAATGGTTAGAGCAAAGATGGCGATAACTTGATAAGCCAAAAAATGATCACCGAAAAGGGTAGTCAACAAGCCGATAACCAAAGAAGGAATGGCAATACCAGTGATAGCGGAAGAGGCGTTGAAAGCCAAAAATTTGGGAATAATTTTGCCGCTACCGGTAATTTTTTCTTTGGAAAAAGTCCAGAGATTGTTCCAGATGAAATTAGAAATTATGGATAACTCCGCAGCCAGGGCATTGGCAACTCCATTGAGAAGAGAGACAGATAATATTAATGGGGTTAGTAAATTCTTAAAAAGCCGACCACCAACTATGTTGACAATAAAACCGATGCCACCAACAATGGCAAATTTGATAAATTTTTGAGTGAGATCATCACGCCAGCGAAGTT
>DHGB01000041.1 GCA_002402535.1 Candidatus Shapirobacteria bacterium UBA4809 | reverse complement strand
ATTAGAGTATACCCTAACTTGTCGTTGACCAGAGTAATCTTGGCCATAAAATTGTCTTTCAATCTGGGGGAGTTGGCTGGCTCCGTCAGGTATAATAAAAACTTAATGATGTAATTAAGATAAATAGTGGAAAAATCGATCGGGAAAACTCGGAAAGGCATATGGGAAAAGGATGAACCCTGATTGCACAAAAATGGAGCAGGAAAAAACGTGCTAGGACGCCCTACAATCGACGATCTCAAACGGGCTAAGGCAGAAACCAGGGAAAAGGCCCTGGTGGAAATGCCGGCGCTGTTTCGGGCGAGCCGGCAGCTGAGAAATGACCAGGAATGGTCCTGCAGGGCCAGCAAGGGATACAGGACGCACCAGGATCGATTCTGAGGCGCGATCTGAAGAAGGCCCGAAAGGAGTAGAGGATTTAATGGTAAAGTGGCCGCTGGCGGCTGCCATCANNTTTAGGTATATCCCGGCTTACGATCGATCGGGATCTGCAGAGACGATATCACGTCTTTGAAAGGGTTTTTAAAACTGGAAAGCTTTTACCCAGGTTTGGACTGCATGAATTTTGGTATTTTGTTGAAAAACCATATAATCGGTTGCATATGGTATATATACCATATGCAACCATACATGATAAAACCTTAAAATAACTGTTGCAAAATGATCTTAAGTATATTATAATGTTTTTATATGGAGCAGCAAGATGTATATATACATCTTGCTGTAATAAAATGCCAGTTTTAAATATAACTAAATTCTATTTAGCTAAGCAAGAAATCATTGATCACTTCAATCGTTTAGGCATAAATATATTTTCTGACACAAAACTATCTGAAATACTCTGTAATAATAGAGCTGAATGGCGATTGGGTAGTACCTGGTCATATTACGAATTCATAAATGCCATGTTAAATAAAACTCCTTTAAAAAAAATTGAGATAAAATTTCCTTCAAAAGACTATATTAGATATTCTTGGGGAGAATACTCAATATTAAACCTCGCAGCCTCCTTAAATCGCTCCGCTTATCTTTCTCATTATTCAGCTATGTTTTTTCATAACTTAACAGAACAAATCCCGAAAAGTATTTATATAAATCTTGAGCAGCCTGCAAAATCTATGCAAAGCGGTGAATTAATTCAAAAAAATATTGATCGCGCATTTTCCCAAAAACCGAGGATGACTAACAATAGCGGTATCTTTGAAGATCATAAAATATATCTGCTCAATGGGAAAAACACTGGACGATTGGGAGTAGAAGATTTTCAATTAAATGAAATGATTCCAGTAACGAATATTGAAAGGACTTTAATTGATATTTCAGTGCGACCTTTTTATTCTGGAGGGGTAAGCCAAGTTTTAAATGCATATAAATTAGCTAAGGAAAAAAACGTTTCAATAAATAAACTAACTGCGCTTTTAGAAAAAATTAATTATATTTATCCCTATCATCAAGTGATTGGATTTTATCTTGAAACTGCTGGGTATAAAGAATCTCAAATCGAACTGCTAAACAAATTTGAAATCAAATATAATTTTTATTTGACTTATAACATGATAGAAAAAGAGTATTCTCCTAAATGGAAACTTTTTTATCCAAAAGGGTTTAAGTAATCTTTTGAATAAAATCTAAAACATAATCAAAATAAAAATCAAATTTATGTAATTCTTCTCCTGGCTTCAAAGTATCTTTAACCTGATCGAATCCGAGCCTATGAAATTCTCTGGAATCTTCAATTTTATTTATAAGTTCAAAGGGAACTTTTTTTATTTCAAAAATACTTTTTAGAATACTTACATCCAAAGAATTCGTTTTAATTTTAAGCTTCTTCATTAAAGTATAAATATCAAAAAAATCGTGGGCTCGAGGGGTTGGCACTTGAGCCTCCATTATCTTCAGGTATTCTTTTGTTTGCTGACAAATAGCTCTTATTTTCTCGAAAATAATCATTTCAGGAGAATACATATATATTTTAAGGCCATCAACAAATCTAAATTCCTTGCCTGTACAATATTCATATTTACTAATATCAATTGTGAAGACTTTTTTGTGTTTCGAATCAATATCACTGGCGAGTAAACGTAATTTTGAATAATCACCCTGATTGTCATTAAATATTTGTTTATCAATAACTTTAAAATCTATTGAATAACCTCCCCAAAATTTCATTTTATCTTCCCCACTAATTTGAGGTTTCTTTTTAAACTTAAAATCAATTATTTGATATCCTTCTCCATTGAAAGTTTTATCTAAAGTTTGTTTTATCTTACTTTCAGAAACAGCAATATCTTGAAAATCTGATTGCATGGAAAAATCTAAATCTAATGAGCTTCTGGAAGAAACCCCATATATTAGATCAATCGCATTTCCTCCTTTCAATACAAGAGTTTCCATCAAATCATCATCTGAGTACATTGCCTTCAGAGTGATTTTTTTTATTTTTACGAAACTTTTTTGATCCATAACTTAATTATAATCAAAAATGCTGATAAAGACAGTAGGCAATGAAAGAAAAAGTCAATCACCCCTCTGCGGCAGACTCGATCTAAAAAGAAGCGCGGGCAGCCACTTGGGCCGACGCAGGGAATCCCCGGCGAATGCGGTATTTTCCCTTGAAGCGACCGAGCCAGCATTGAGGGAGCGAGGGGAAAAATAATCGCGGCCGGAGGCCGGGATGGCATCCAGGGACTGCGCCGGTTAAGTGTAGCCTGCGCCTCCCCTGCCCCGCCGGGTGATTGAGGAGCCGGAGCCTGGGACCTGGGGCCCGAGTGGAGACCTTTTTAACAAGGGACCTGGTTGGGGTCGGGGAAATATTCTCAGGATGCCCCAGGGGGCACGATCTCCAGCGGGATATGGGTAAGAAGGCCAGGGAAAATCGCAGAATCCAGGGGGCATGGGAGCCACCTTGCAGGGGATTCGGGGGCAGCGCCCCCGGGCCGCCCTCCCCTGCCGGTGCTTTTTAATTGCATTTTGTTTAATAAGGGGTCATCGCAGAATTCGGTAAAAATCGTACGCTAAGGAATTTCTGTCTTAAATAAGATAGAATTGCTGTGCTTATTGGCCATCTCTCCAAAATAATCACTTTTGGAATATTCTCAAAAGAGTAGCAATAATCACGTTCTTTAG
>DHGB01000020.1 GCA_002402535.1 Candidatus Shapirobacteria bacterium UBA4809 | reverse complement strand
GCGGCGACACTGATAACTCCAGGAAAACCTTTAGCAACTTCCTCAATGTTTTGCATTCTCTTTAAATATTCTTCATGGACTTCGTAACGAGCTCCAGGACGAGCTCCGGAAGCAGCATCACCCAGATAGACCAGAACCGATTCGACTGAAGAGAAAGGCTTGTCCTCATGATGCTCGGCGACCGCATTAATGACAGCTTCTGATATTTTGTAACGACGAAGCAAATCAATTCCCAGTTCAACATGAGTCCCCTCCTGATCGGTGACCACTTTGCCAATGTCGTGAAAAAGAGCACCAAGTCTGACTGTATTAACATCCGCTTTTAGTTCATAGGCTAGAGCTACCGCAATTTTAACCGCCTCAACAGTGTGTTTGGCTAAATTTTGGCCATAGGAAAATCGGAATTTAAATTTACCGATTTCTTTGATTAAATCAACTGGAAGTGAATAAACACCTATTTCCTGGCAAATTTTTTTACCCTCGTTCAATAAAATTTTATCCATTTCAGTTTGAGTCTGGGCGACTAATTGTTCAATCTTAACAGGCTGAATCCGACCATCTTTGATTAATTTTTCGAGAGTTAGGCGGGCAATTTCCCGACGAGTGGAATCAAAAGAGGAAATACGGATATCGTTGGTCTCATCTAGCTCAATTTCAACTCCGGTAGCTTTTTCAAAAGCGCGAATATTGCGACCTTCACGACCAATAATTTTTCCTTTAATTTTTTCATCAGGAAGAGTAATGGTGGAAACAGTGTATTCAGCCACATAATCGGTAACTCCATGAGTTAAGGCCTCGCTGAGAATTTCCTTGGCTAGTTCCTCCTGACGAGAACTAAGATCATCCTTCGTCTCATCAATTTTTTTGGCGAGCCAAGAAGTCATTTTCTTTTCGACACTACTCATCAAAAGCTGCTTGGCTTTGTCGACATCGAGACCAGAAATATTTTCTAATTTTTCAAGTTGTTTCCGATAAGTTTCGTCGATCTGATCAATTTTTTTCTTAAGATCGGCCTGCTGAGTATCCAAAGATTGCTCTTTTTGAATTAAATATTTTTCCTTGTCGTTTAAAGAAGATAATCTCTGAAAAATTTCGGCTTCTTTAGTTTTGGCTTCGGCTTCAAGACGACGGGCATTTTCGATAATTACTTTTGCCTGAGCTTCGG
Organism: Candidatus Shapirobacteria bacterium UBA4809; assembly: GCA_002402535.1. GTDB lineage: Bacteria > Patescibacteriota > Microgenomatia > UBA12405 > UBA12405 > UBA12158. The sequence continues at coordinate 2,103 of DHGB01000020.1, read as the reverse complement.
CGACTGAATTATTAACTGGAATAGAAAGAGCGACATCATTTTTTTTAATCTTTTCAACTTTTGCTGATTTTTTTGGGGAAAAAACAACTCGGTTGTTGTCGACATCCCCGACAGAGGGAGTAGAAATTGTGTCAGAAACGGGTAATTTTGAATTAGAAGAATTTAAAAGACTCCTAAATTTTGAAAGAAATGAATTAAACATAGTAAACCTCCACACCTTTTACTTATCGGCAAGAATTACTCTAAATCCAGCGAAAAACCAGAAAAGAATAAATTTGAGATCATTTTAGAGTTGATAGTAAAAAGTGAAATATATAAATAAAGAATTAATTTAAACAATGATAGTTTACTTGTTTTTACTCAATTCGTCAATTACAGTTTTAATGTCATTATAGGCAAAACCTTTTCTGAATAAAGAAGTGATTAATTTGTTTTTAACAGTGTTATCCGAAAGATTTAAAGATAGGTATTTTTTCTTGAGCAAAATATCTTTAATATTTTGAATATCACCCTCGGGAGTATTTTGAGGTGAGGTTAAATGATAAAAAGAAAAAAGTCTCGATAAATACTGCTGGGAACGTTTTTTATTTTTTCGTAAAAGATATTCAGAAAAAGAAGCTTCGTCGAGTAAATTTAAAGATGATAATTTATCGATAATTTCGTCAACCAAAATTTGAAAATCTCCGGTTAATTTATATTTCTTTTGATAAAAATATAATTTTTGTCTAAGCTTGGGTAATAATGTTTGTTGTATTTTTGGAGAAAGAGCAACTTGATTTAGGGAATAATTATAAAGTAGGTAATAAAGGGAGCGATTTTTTATATTTTCAAAAAGCTTATCACTAATATCTAGATTCGCTTTTAGACCCAGTTTTAAGACATCATCAGCGTAAAAAGGCAGCTTGAGAGAATCGCTAAATATTAGCCAAACTCGATTTTTAGTCCTGCGACTCGGCAGAAGGCGCTGAAGTTGAAGTGGCATTATTGATATCGTTTTTAACTTTTTCCCAAATTTGCTTTGTCAGCTCTTTAGTCATTTTGGGATTTTCTTTGAGATATTTTTTAGCACCTTCACGGCCCTGAATATTTTGGTCGCCGATTTTGAAAAAAGCGCCGGATTTAGTGATAAAACCATAAAGAATGGCCATGTCGACGAGAGAACCATTGACGGAAATACCCTCGGTATTCATAATATCGAATTCGGCTTCTTTGAAGGGAGGGGCGACTTTGTTTTTAACAATGCGAGCCCGATGCTGAGACCCAATTGATTCTCCACCGGGAGTTTTGATATTGGCAATTTTTCGAACATCAATACGGACTGATGAATAAAATTTAAGAGCGAGACCGCCAGGAGTAGTTTCGGGGTTACCAAACATAATACCGATTTTTTGACGTAACTGATTGGTAAAAATAACCACAGTCTTTGATTTACTAATGGCGCCAGTTAACTTCCGAAGAGCCTGAGACATGAGCCTGGCCTGAACTCCCATCATCGAATCCCCCATTTCGCCCTCTATTTCGGCTTTGGGAACTAGAGCGGCGACAGAATCAACCACAATAACATCAACTGCATTTGATCTAACCAAAGTTTCAACAATTTCTAAGGCCTGTTCACCATTATCGGGTTGAGAGATTAAGAGATTATTTAGGTCAACTCCGACAGTAGCGGCGCGGACTGGCTCAAGGGCATGCTCAGCGTCAATAAAAGCGGCCGTACCTCCCATTTTTTGAGCCTCGGCAATCACATGAAGAGAGAGAGTAGTTTTACCTGAGGCTTCCGGACCAAAAATTTCGGTAACTCGACCACGAGGTAAACCACCCACACCTAAGGCAATATCGAGAGGTAAACAGCCAGTAGGAATAACTTCAATGTCCATATCAGTGCGATCACCCATTTTCATAATGGCACCTTCACCATAGGCTTTGGTAATTTGCTCCATGGCTAAACGCACAGCTTCACCTTTTTTGTCTTGAAGAGAAGAACTCGTATGAGATATTACAGTTTTTACTTTTTTATTTTTCATAATTAAGTAATAACAGGCGTGACTGTATCAAGTCAAGGGGTAGAACCGAAGAAAAGGCGAAGAAACATGTGGTTGACGA
>DHGB01000002.1:18623-20127 GCA_002402535.1 Candidatus Shapirobacteria bacterium UBA4809 | reverse complement strand
GCCAAATGGCAAAAGTACTGGGCCGCCGACGCTTCGCTATGGCGAGCCGAGGGTGATGATTCAAAAAAGCCTAAGAAATACATTTTAGTGGAGTTTCCATATCCCAGTGGCAGTGGTTTGCATGTTGGCCATGCTTTTTCTTTTACCGGTGCTGATATTTATGCCAGGTATAAAAGAATGCAAGGGAACAAGGTATTATTTCCGATGGGCTGGGATGCTTTTGGGCTGCCAACTGAGAATTATGCGATAAAAACTAAAAGAAAACCTCAGGAAGTGACTAGGGAGAATACGGAAAAATTTAAGANNTATTATTTCCGATGGGCTGGGATGCGTTTGGATTGCCGACAGAAAATTATGCGATTAAGAGTAAAAGAAAACCCCAGGAAGTAACCAGAGAGAATACAGAAATGTTTAAGAGTCAAATGAAAAAGCTGGCCTATTCTTTTGATTGGGAAAGAGAGGTGAACACAACGGATCCTGATTATTATAAATGGACTCAGTGGATTTTTATTCAACTTTTTAAAAATGGTTTGGCTCACAAGGAGGAAATGCCGATAAATTGGTGTCCAAGCTGCAAAATTGGTCTGGCTAATGAAGAGGTGGTAAATGGAAAGTGTGAGAGATGTGGTGGAGAAGTTGAGAGAAGAACTATTTCTCAATGGGTGGTAAATATTACAAAATACGCAGATAAACTAATAGAAGGACTAGAAAAAACGGATTTTATTGATAAGGTTAAACAGGCTCAGATAAACTGGATTGGAAAAAGTGAAGGAGCGAGAATCAATTTTCAATTATCAATTAACAATTATCAATTAAAAACAAAAACTTTAGAGGTGTTTACAACGAGGCCAGATACACTGCCTGGGGTTACTTTTATGGTGATGGCTCCGGAACACGAATTAGTTAAAAAGTTAATTAGTAAAGTAGAAATTAGAAATTATTTAAAAGAAACAAGAAAAAAAAGTGAGTTTGAAAGAAGTGAAATAAATAAAGACAAAACGGGAGTGTTTTCTGGTTTATATGCCATAAATCCCTTTACTAATAAGAAAATACCAATTTGGATCTCTGATTTTGTGTTGGCATCTTATGGGACTGGAGCGATAATGGCAGTACCAGCCTGTGATGAGAGGGATCATGAATTTGCCAAAAAATTTGGATTACCAATAGTGCCTGTGATTGAGAAAAAAGATGGTTATGAAAAAATGGTGAAATGGATAGAAGACAAGAAAATTGGAGAAAGAAGCGCCTCTTATCATCTGCGAGACTGGATTTTTAGCCGGCAACATTATTGGGGAGAGCCAATACCGATGATTTTTTGTAGTAAATGCGGTTGGGTCCCTGAAAAAGAAGAAAATTTACCGGTAGAATTACCTGAGATTGAGGCCTACGAGCCAACTGATGATGGTCAGAGTCCACTGTCAAAAATAGATAATTTTATTAGATGTAATTGTCCAAAATGTGGTGGAGAGGCAAAGAGAGAAACTGATACGATGCCAAACTGGGC
>DHGB01000002.1:3500-18525 GCA_002402535.1 Candidatus Shapirobacteria bacterium UBA4809 | reverse complement strand
AAGAAATGGCTGCCGGTTGATATTTATATTGGGGGAGACGAACATAATACTCTTCATTTGCTATATTCAAGATTTATTTATCAATTTCTATATGATATTGGAGTGGTGCCCAAGGAAATTCCTGAGCCCTATTTTAAACGCATTTCCCATGGAGTAATTTTAGGTTCTGATAATCAAAGAATGAGCAAATCAAAAGGGAATGTAATTGTGCCAGAAACAATTGCAGATAAGTATGGAGTCGATGTGCTGCGACTTTATTTGATGTTTATGGGTCCATTTACTGGTACGATGGCTTGGAATGAAAAAACATTAATGGGGGTAAAGAGGTTTATTGATAGGTTTAACAGTTTTATTGATAAGCAAATTAAATATATGAGTGATAGCAGTAATAGTACAAGATTGATAATAAATAAAACAATAAAGGGAGTAAGTAATGATCTTGATAATTTTGGATTTAATACAGCGATTGCCAAAATGATGGAGGCGGTAAATGAGATTGATAAGGCCGGTAAAGGCGATTTAAAGAAGTTAGTTCAACTACTTGCTCCTATGGCGCCTTATACAGCTGAGGAAGCTTGGAAAAAGTTGGGTGAAACCAGTTCTGTTCATGAAAGTAGCTGGCCTGAGTATAGTTCAGAATTATTAATAAGCGAGATGGTAATATTGCCAGTGGCTATAAATGGAAAAGTTAGAGAAAAACTGGAGATAGAAAGAGATAGGGCGGGCGATAAGGAATATATAATGAGACTGGTAGAAAAAAACGATAAAATTAAAAAGTGGCTTTTGGGAAAAAAGATAGAGAAAGAGATTTTAGTGCCAGAAAAAATGTTAAATTTGGTGATTAAGGAATAATTTTTAATATTTTAGCAATTTCCTAATTTAGTGCTAAAGGATAATAAAATATAATATTTGTGGTATCGACCAGTAATTCAAAAATATAATTAGTATAAAATATGTGTGGATAAATAATAATTTTAATTTTTTTAAATATTAAAATTAGTAATGTTTGATGTACTTTAAGTGACGAAAGAAAAGTGAAGATAGTTAAGACATTAATATGATTCAGGGTGAACTGGTTTTTGGTAGTTTAAAAAGTGATTTGACATTCAATTGCGGTTAATATGATATAGATTATTATTTAATGATTTTGTTTATCTTAAAATTTTAGTTTAATTATGCGGTAAAAATTTATTATTAAAATATATAATATAATGCGGAGATTAATTCGGTTAATATGAAAAATTCGCGGTGATTTGATATTGATTTAGTTTAAAATATGCGGTTATGTGTGTCCCTACCAGGAATCGGACCTGGATTTGCCGCTTAGGGGGCAGCCGTTCTATCCATTGAACTATAAGGACGGACAAAATACAGAAAAATTCTAAAATCCAAATTCTAAANNGTCGGGGATACGAGATTCGAACTCGTAGCCTCACGCACCCGATGCGTGCGCGCTAGCCAATTGCGCCAATCCCCGATATTTTTAAGGATCTAGATATTTTATCACGTAAAATAGTTGTATTAATAAGTACCCTTGTTTTATATATTGTTATATTTATCTTATTTTTTGTTTGGGATAGTTAGCAGTCTTGATTGGTTATTGATAAGCAAGATAACTATGAGATTATTTGAATGATTAGGTTATATCTTTGTATGTTATTGACAATATTTTAATAAATACTTACACTGGTTAATATGGATAATTTAAACAGAAACACCAGAACCTTGATTGTTAGTTTTTTGATTGCAATTTTTGCTTTAATCCCACTTCGTTTTATTGAAGTTGGTCAAATGCAAGAGCAGTATTTAATGGAAACTCAGGTTTTGGGAGAAAAAACTGAAGACATAATTGAGGAGCCATCTCAAGTAGTATCCGGGCTTGAAGCTCCTTATGATCAACTTGAAATTTGTTTTAGTCAAGAGGAAATTCAGATGATGGAAGACGAAATTTATCTTGGCTACGAAGAGGGAAACCTTAATGAAGAAGAAGTTGAGGCTTTCCTTGGTGAAATTGGAGAAAAAAAGAACAATATCTGTCAATAAAATTTCTAACGGTCTCTTAAAGTAATTGAGTCAAGAGTGTTCCGAGGGATGATTAAACGATAGCCGTCTGGGGTTGGTAGGAGGATTTTTGGAGAAGAAGAATCGGAATATATTGTTTGGTAATTGGTGGCATCATAATCACAGACTCGAATCTGATTATTTTCAGTAAAGAGAAGATTATTTGAATAGGGAATCCAGGAAATTTGACTGAGAGTGGTAGAACCTATTAGGAAATTGGTATCTTCTTTAAAATCATAGACATAAAAGGAGCCCCGATTAAGATTACGTTGTTGATTTTGAGTACTTTGAGTTGGGGGTGGGCTGGGAAGAAGAATAGGTAGCTGGCCGTCAATAGCAGGCTGATAAAGAAGCTTATCCTCGCTGGTATTTAGCAATAAGATGGCTGAATTTGTAGCTATAAATGGTTGAAAATCCGCAGGAATTTTGGTTAATTTATTTTTGACAATCTTTTCTCGGCTCAGTTCCCACTCTTTTTTGATTTGAGGTAAATGTGGCGAGATATCAGATAAGTTATTTACATTTTGGTTCTGATCTAGAGAAAAAAGATAAACTAGGGATTTTTTGGTTGAAGTGGCTAAAATCTGTTTGGAATCTGGGGAAAATTCAAAGATAAAGTTTGACCAATCTAAAGAAGTGGTGCTCTGAAACAATTGTCGCTCAGAATTTAGACTCATTAGAAGTGGAAGATCCGTGAACTCCATCAGGTAGAGTCCATTTCCTTTTTTTGTGGCTGAGCTTGAAGCAAGGGCGTAGACAATTTTTTGTCCATCAGGGCTGGCAGCAGGATTAATAATTTGATGCTCGGTCAAGGGTTTTAACTCAGTTGAAGAACGAAAAAGTTGAATCTCGACTTGATTGACAAGCTCAGGTTTGATTTGGATCTCTTTCTCCCAAGGATAATAACCATTTTTGGTTATTTTAAGATGATAACTGCCAGGGGGGAGATTGATGGTGTCATCAGTGACGGTTTTAAGTAAATTATTAACGTAAACACTGGCTAGTTTTGGTTTTGAGGTGACAGAAAGAAGTCCGGTAGCTTTTAATTGAAAGCCGCTACTGGTATCTAGTCGATAACCTCTGGCAAAAATTGAAATCAAAAAGGTGCTACTGACAACAATTAGAGCGACAGAAAGAATGATTAAAAGACTTTTTTGGTTAGAATTTGATTTCATTAGTGTATTATATAAAATTATGACCTGGATAAGAAAGTTAGCAATAGACCTCGGGACTTCAAACTGTATCATGTGGAGTGAAAATGAAGGAATTATTTTAAACGAACCGTCGATAGTGGCGGTTGAGGCGGAAAATCGAAAAGTACTAGCGGCGGGAAATGAGGCCAAAAAAATGGAAGGTAAAACACCCGATTATATTGAAATTGTAAAACCGATCAGTGAGGGGGCTGTTATTGACTATGAGGTGGCGGTGGGAATGCTTAAATGGTTTTTAAGGGAAGTTATGGGGTCTTTTTGGTTTTTGGGTCCAGAGGTGGTGGTTACGGTGGCTTCTGGTCTGACTCAGGTCGAACAAAGGGCGGTCCTTGATGCAGTAGCTGAAGCTGGAGCAAGAAAGGTTAATTTGATAGATACACCTCTAGCTGCAGCCATAGGGACAAAAATTCCAATAGCAGAAGCATTTGGAAATATGGTAGTGAATATGGGGGGAGGAGTAGTTGAAGCAGCTGTCATTGCCTCTGGGGGAGTAGTTACCAGCAAGTGCTATCGGGGCGGTGGTAGCAGAATTGATGAGGCTTTAGCTGAATATTTGAAGAAAAAGTATAGTATGGCGATAGGTGATCAGACGACAGAGCTAGTAAAAATTAAACTTGGGACAGCAGTAAAATTAAAGAAGACAGAAATGTTGTCGATTGGCGGTCGGGATTTAGTTTATGGGCTGCCAAAAAACATAGAGTTAAATTCTGATGAGATCTTTGAAGTAATCAGACCAATGCTTGATGAGGTAATTTTAGTAATAAAGGAAACCCTGCAAACAACACCCCCAGAATTGGTGGCAGATATTGCTGATAGAGGGATAGTATTAATCGGAGCAGCGTCGAAACTAAGAAATTTACCCCTATTGTTGACCCGGGAAATTGGGGTGGCGGTGCACCTTGCTTTGGAACCAGAAAATTGTGTGGTTAAGGGGGCGGGGATGGCCATGGAAAATTTAGAAATATATCGAAAGCTTACTCGGTGATGTATTGGAAAGTTAAAATCCTATAATGTATAAAAGTCTAAAATCTAAATCCTAAAATCTAAAAAAATTAGAGGCATTATAAGAGTTGAGTTGATAAATAACAAAGAAAAACAATGAAAATTAAATTTATAACTGTTTTATGGTAGTATATATGAGTAAAAATATTGTTCAATATATTAATTTTTTAAATAAATTAAAACATAGTAATAAAACTTATAGTATTTTAAGTGTAAAGACGTGATATATTAAAATTTGATAAGTTTATTTGTAATTATATAAGATATATAATATAAGTAATTTAGGTGTATTTTTTGAGAGGGGTCTATTATTATTTAAGTAAATCATTTATTATAAGTTAATATATGAAGAAAAACAGGCAAAATTGGCAAAGTGAAACCCGAGCCAAGAGTATTAAATATACTGGAGAGACACGAGAAATGTTTGGTTTAAGCTTTTTTGGCAGTAATTTAAGTCAATTGCTAAATGATTTAACACGCAGACTTGGGGAAAAAGAGCAGAATATTTGGATTACGACAGTTAATCCTGAGTTTATTATGGAGATGAAAAAAGATCATGCTTTTGCGGATATTATCAATAAAAGTGATATAAAAGTGATAGATGGAATCGGTTTAATTTGGGCCTATAATGTATTAAAATATCAGAAAGGATTGAGGAGATGGTGGCAAGCGTTTAAGGTAGGAGGAGAGATTCTTGGTGGAAAAAGACGCCAAGAAGTAATTTCTGGCTCTGATTTGATGGCAGAAATATGTAAAAAAAACAGTGAAAGCAAAGTTTATTTTTTAGGAGGATGGGGGGACAGGGCAAAGAGAACGGCTGATTATTTTATGTCAATAAATGAGAAACTTGAGACAAGGTTTTCCCCTGGAGAACCGGAGGTCGATAATGAGAAAGTAAAAAGTGAAATAAATAAATTTGAACCCGATTATTTGTTTGTGGCTTATGGAATGAAAAGACAAGAGGAGTGGATTAGGGTTAATTTAGATAAATTAAAAGTGGGAGTCGTGATGGGAGTGGGGAGAAGTTTTGATTATTACAGTGGAAAATTGAAAAGAGCACCGATTTGGATAAGAAAAATGGGTCTTGAGTGGCTTTATAGCCTATTTAAAGAACCAAAAAGATGGAAAAGACAACTAGTGTTGCCTAAATTTATTTGGATGGTATTAACTGAAGTCGCCTAAAAATTTAATTTCAGGTTCAAGAACTAAATTTAACTTACTTTTTGCTCTTTCCTGAACGGTATCAATGACAGCTTTGTAATCAGAGGCGGTGGCATTGCCTAAATTTAGGATAAAGTTAGCGTGAAGTAGGCTAATTTGAGCGTTGCCGATTTGAAAACCTTTTAACTCCAGTTCTTGATCGATAATGCGTCCGGCCGAATCCCCAGGGGGATTTTTAAAGACTGAGCCAAGTGAGTTTAAAGACTGAGTTTGAGATTTGTGGGCGATGATATCCGAAACTAGCTTTTTGGAGAGTTTACTGTCGCCAGGTGAGAGCTGAAGGGTAGCGGAAAGGATTACCCAATTTGGGTGCAACTGAAACTGGGAAAAATCATAATCCCAATTTAACTGAGAGGCCTGAATTATAGGGGTAATAACTTTCTTTTCAGAGAGATCAAAAACATCAATTTCTAGAAGAATTTTATTAAAGTTGCTTTTATTAAAGCCGTGAATGTTGCCATAGATAGCGCCACCAATAGTTGAAGGGATGTAGGCAAACTCTTCAAGATCAGAAAGATAGTGGGCGATGGTGTCCTGAATAAGGATATTTAACTGAGTGCCTGAATCAACTTTTACCTTATTATTCGGTAAATACTCGATATTACTTGAAATATTTTTGATAACAGTGCCCCGGATACCGGCATCGGAAATAAGAATATTAGAGCCATTACCGAGAATGGTCGGCGGCCGTTTTGGATCGCTCTGACTTAGGGCTTCAATAAATTCTGCGGTGGAGGAAGTAATGATTAGAGTATCGGCCGGACCACCAATTTTTACGGTGGTCAGGGCGGAGAGGGGATGGTTTTTCATTATTTCCATAGCTAATTATATATTAATGAGAGAAAATATTGATATATATCTTGTAATAAAATTATATATTATGAATGTGTGGATAAGTGGGAAAAAGAATTTTCACCCTATAATATGAAATAGGGTAAAATAAAGTAATGAGAACGGTAAAAATATTGGGATTAATAATTATGATAGTAATTCTGGGATATGCGATTGGAGGTCTTTTTAATAAAAAAAAAGAAAGGATAAGTGAAGATAATCTTTTGATACTTCCCACAGAGAATGAGAGGAAACTAAACGTAGCGATTATGGCGGATATTCATAGTGATGGTGAACAATTAGAAAAAATGCTTTTAAAGGCAAAAAATAGAGGCAGCGAACTAGTAATAATTGCTGGCGATTTAATTGATAATGAAGGAAAAGAAGATTTTGTTAAGATGAAAAATATTCTAGATAGGTCGGAATTAAAATATGTAGTTATCCCAGGAGACAGAGAGAAAAATTTAACTAATTTTAAGGAAATTTTTGGAAAAGATTATCAGATTATTGAAATAGGAAAGGTAAAATTTATTTTGATAAACAATGCTTCATGGCATGGCCTGGGTGAGGAACAAAAAAGATGGATTGAGGGAGTACTGGGTGATTGTCAGGAAAAAATATGTCTGGCGGTGATGCATAAAGCTTTAAATAATTTATTTTCGGCTCAAATAATGGGGGAGGGAAATGAAAAAGTAGCGGTNNGCGGCGGATTTGCATTACAGTACTTCATACGAGCTGGAGGGGATTAGAACCGATATCGTTGGGGCTATCTCTCGGCTCGATAATCTTCAAAGTTCCCGTTATACTGAGTTGATGATTACAAAAGATAAAATTGAAAGAAAAGTAGTGGAGGAAAGCGATGATACTGGGAATTGATCCGGGACTGGAGAATACAGGGTGGGGGATAATCAATCTTCAATCTTCAATTAACAGCTATCAGTTAATTGATTGTGGGGTAATTTTAACCGATAAAAAGGATAAAAGTGAAGAGAGATTGGAGAAGATTTTTGAGGAAATTCAAAAAATTATTATAAAATATAAAGTGGGAGAGGTGGCCGTGGAGTCAATGTTTTTTGCTAAAAATGCCAAGAGTGCTTTAAAGGTAGCCGAGGCGATTGGGGTTATTAAGGTGGCGGCAAAAAATTTGAAAAAGCCAGTTTTTGAATATACACCACTCCAAATAAAAATAGCTTTGGTAGGCTATGGGAGGGCGGAAAAGGAGCAGGTGGAATTGATGGTAAGGGATTGTTTGAATCTTGAGAAACCAATATCACCCGGTCATGCTTCGGACGCAGTAGCGGCAGCGCTGACACATGGGTTTACTTCGGCTTTTGTTCGGAGTTGAGCTGTGTTAAGATGAGTTATGATTTCCAGCTTAAAAGGAAGAGTTAACCGAATTTCGGGAAATTATATTGAAGTTGAGGTAGGTGGAGTGGGTTATTTGATATGGGTTGGGAGGAAAAACTATAGTGAAGGACAAGAAATTAAGATCTATACTTTTTTGGCGGTATCGGAAAATGATCTGGCTCTTTATGGTTTTGAAAATTTTGAAGATCTCGATTTATTTAAAATGCTAATTACTGTCTCTGGAGTTGGACCCAAATCGGCGGCCCAGATTTTGGAGCAGTGCCGGGGGATAGAAGTAATTAAGGCAATAGGAGAGGCAGATACCTCATTTTTTGAAAAAATAAAGGGAGTAGGCAAAAAGACAGCCCAGAGAATTATTGTTGATTTAAAATCAAAAATAGGGGGACTGGGAGAATTAAATTTAAAAGAGGATTTGCCACTATTTGAGGATGATGTGGTTTTGAGCCTGAGACAGTTAGGATTTGAAAGAAAAGAAATTGAAAACGTGATTAAAAAAATGCCAAAAGATATAGATATATTAGAAGATAAGGTTAGTTGGTGTTTGCAAAATTTAGGTAGATAAATGACGGATAAAAATTTAGATCCAAAATTAAAAATTCCCTCCTTCACAGATGCTACGGCGGGCAAGGAAGATAAGGAAATTGAGCTGTCGCTGCGACCAAAAAAACTAGGGGAGTTTATTGGACAAAGAAGACTAAAGGATCAGCTGGAAGTGTTTATTGAAGCGGCTAGAGAAAGAGGAGAGGCTCTTGACCATATTTTGTTTTATGGTCCACCGGGCCTTGGAAAAACAACCCTGGCGATGCTACTGGCGGCGGAAATGGGGACAAATATAAAAATTACTTCCGGACCGGCTTTAACCAGAGCTGGAGATTTGGCTTCAATTTTAACCTCTCTTAAAAAAGGCGATTTGCTTTTTATCGATGAAATTCACCGTCTGAATAAAATTGTGGAAGAAACTTTATACAGTGCAATGGAGGATTATGTTTTGGATATAGTTTTGGGAAAGGGACCATCAGCCAGATCGGTTAGACTAAAATTACAGAAATTTACGATAGTTGGGGCAACTACTAGAATTGGTTTAATTTCCGGACCGATGAGAGACCGCTTTGGAATCGTGCAGCAGATAGATTTTTATGAAGATAAAAATTTATCGGAAATTATTATGAGAACGGCGGAGTATCTAAAGGTTAAAATTGAGAAAGAAGCAGCGGAGGAAATTGCCAAAAGGTCGAGAGGAACGCCTAGAATTGCCAATAGATTGCTTAAACGAGTGAGAGATTATGCTCAGATTAATAATGATGGTTTGATAACGATAACTGAGGCAAAGATAGCTCTAGAAAAACTCGGGGTAGATGAACTGGGTTTATCTGATGCAGATAGGAAGTATTTGGAGGTAGTTAAAAGGGAGTATGGTGGGGGACCGGTAGGAGTCGAGAATATTGCGGCGGCGCTGACCGAAGACGTGGAGACGATTACTGATGTTTATGAACCATTTTTAATGAAAAAGGGACTGGTTAAGAGGACACCACGAGGACGAGTGATAGTATAACCAAAAAAGGCAGTTGGAAATTAATCCAACCGCCCTTAAGGCAAATCAAAATGTAGAGACGCATCATAATGCGTCTCTACAGAAAATCATTCGGACTGAATACCGAGTAGCCAAAGAACAGCTTCTTTACGGTAGCGACGATCACCACGAGCATTAATACGGATAGCCGGGAGTTTACCTCTTTTCCCCCAGCGCTTAATGGTGAGTTTAGAAACACGCAGTAAATCAGCGACTTCAGCGACAGTCAAAAGATCGGGTAGATTGTCAATACTGATGCCATTAACTTTTTTTGGGGTGGATTTTTGAGCTACAGGTTTTTCTTGTGATATGGTTTGGTCCTCCATTTGGTGTCTCCTCTTGTATCAAATTAATCTTTAATTATATTCATTAAAACACAGAGGATACTAGTAGGTCAAGATATCAAAAAATGAGATTTAAAAAAATGTTGTAAAATAGGTCAATGGTGGGTAACAAAATTGCTTTTTTTGGAGTTAAAAGTTGGGAGAGAGAAATAATTGAACGAGAAATTATTAATTTAGATGCTTTTGGAGTGGGAATATTTGAAGGTAATGTTCAAGATAATATGGAATTGGCCAAAAAATATGATATTTTATCACTACGAATTTATTCAGTAATTAATAAAGAAATTTTAGATAAATTACCCGACTTAAGGATGATTGCTACGAGGTCGACCGGAGTTGACCATATTGATTTGGCTGAATGCAAAAAAAGAAAAATACTGGTGACCAATGTGCCAATCTACGGATCAAATACGGTAGCTGAATATGCTTTTGGATTAATCCTGGCAGTTGCCAAAAAAATTGTGGAAGCGCATCAGGCGGTAGAGGATGACGATTTTAGTCCCGAGGGGTTAACTGGAGTTGATTTATTTGGTAAAACAATCGGAATAATAGGCCTCGGGCAAATAGGCAGTAATGTGGCTAAAATTGCATATGGTTTTGGGATGAAAATTATATCAGTGGATATAAAACCGGAGATTAAAATAGTGAAGAAATATAAAATAAAAATGGTAAATTTAGAAACTCTGTTAAAAGAATCAGATGTAGTGACTTTACATGTGCCGGCTACCAAGGAAACTTATCATTTGATCAATCGTGAAAATATTAAAATAATGAAAGAGGGAAGCATACTTGTAAACACTTCCAGGGGGGCGGTTGTTGAAAGCAGTGCGGTGATCTGGGCCCTAAATAAAAAAATTCTGAGAGGAGCAGGACTAGATGTGGTTGAAGAAGAAGATAAGCTAGAGAGTATATCAATGATCATGAGTCAAAGACCAACAAGGAATGATTTACAGGATGTACTGAGCTATCACATGCTTCGGGATCGGGATGACGTTGTGTTTACCCCTCACAACGCTTCCAATAGCGAAGAGGCAATTGAGAGAATTGTTAAAACAACCATTCAAAATATTACAAATTATTGTCAAAAAAAATAAATATGAAAGCAGTCATCATTTGTGGTGGAGTTGGTACAAAAATGTGGCCGGAGAGCCGCAGTAGTTCACCTAAACAGTTTTTACGCCTCATCGGAGAAGAGTCGCTTTTTCAATTAAACTGGGAGGCGCTAAGACTAAAATTTTCTCCAGAGGAAATATTTTTACAGACTAATGCGGCTCAGGCGGAGATTGCTAAAAAGCAGGTTCCGGAAATTTTACCAGAAAATGTTTTTATTGAGCCGGAGATGAGAAATCAAGGTCCGGCGACTGGGTTTGCAGCGGCCTCTTTAATTAAAAAGGGTTTTGGTGACGAAGCTTTTATGTTGGTTCAGGCTGACGTTATGAGAAAACCGGAAGAAAAATTTATAGAAATGATGGAGGTGATGGGGGACCTCGCTGAGTCGAATGGGGAATATTTGACAGGGGGGATAGCCCCTAGAGAAATTGTTCGAGGGGTTGATTATCTGGTCAAGGGTGACCTAATCAAAGAAGAAAATGGAATAAAAGTTTATCGGGTGGCTGATTATATTGATAGGAGCGAAGAAGATAAAATTAAACAGTATTTGGGTTCAGATAAGTTGTTAATTCATGCTAATCATACAACAATGACACCAAATAATTTGATGGAAATATATAAAAAATATCGGATGGATTGGTATGAGCCACTGATGAATATTGTCGGTGGAGGAGAGATTGTGACTGAATATGCCAAGATGCCAAAGGGGGCAATTGAGGAGGTAACGAAGGAGCTTTATAAAAAAGGAGAAGCGGTGGTGACTGAGTTGCCTTTTGAATGGATTGATTTTGGAACCTGGGAAAGCGTAGTTAATTATCAATCTTTAATCGTCGATTATCAATTGAAAGGGGTGGAAATTGAAGCGAAAAATAATTATGTAAGATCGAAAAAATATACAGCATTAATTGGAGTAGATGATTTGGTGGTAATTGAAACAGATGATGCCCTTTTGATTTGTAAAAAAGAGATGACGGGAAAAGTGGGAGAAGTAGTCGATAAGCTGAAGGCAGAAAATAAAGTGGAATTGTTGTAAATAATCTGTAATAATAATTACAGATATATGGCAAAAGGAGATCGATTAGATTTGAAGGGTATGATTATTCCAGGAATGGTTTATATTTTGTCACCATTGATTTAGAGAGCAAGAAAAATTTGTTTTGGAAGAATATAAATAAATTTGAATTGAATGAGATGGGAATGTTAGCAGAAAAGTGTTGGTCGGATTTGGAGATGAGATTTAATATTAAATTAGATGAATATGTAATTATGCCAGATCATATCCATGGGATTTTAAGAATAAATAGGGCGACCACAAGAGTCGCCCGTACATTAAATTCAAATGTGGGGGCGGGTTTTATGCCCGCCCGAAATAATCTGGGTAATATTATTGGAGTATTTAAGTCAATATTTGTTTGGGAATATATCCAAAATGTTAAAAATCAAAATTGGCCAAGATTTTTTAAGAGATTATGGCAAAGGAATTATTATGAAAGAATTATTAGAGATAAAGTAGAATATTTAAGAGTTAAACGGTATATAGAAAAAAACCCAATGAAATATTTATTTAAAAGGCGGCAAAAATTAAGTTTATTATAGACTATTTTTATAGATAGACATTGAATTGAGGTAGCATAAGTATAAAATGGGAGAATGAGGTATATTTTTGTAGTTGGTGGAGTGGTATCGGGTTTGGGAAAAGGAATTGTATCAGCATCTATAGGCCTATTGTTAAAATCATCTGGTTTTAAAGTAAATCATATTAAAATTGATCCGTATTTTAATATTGATGCTGGAACAATGAGACCGGCAGAACACGGAGAAACTTTTGTAACGGCTGATGGGGGTGAAATCGATCAGGATTTGGGAAACTATGAACGATTTTTAAATCAGGATTTTTCCAAAGAAAACAATATTACTTCGGGAAAAGTTTATAAAAAAATTATTGAAGATGAGAGAGCTTTTAAGTATGAAGGACGAGATGTAGAGATGATTCCGGATGTACCAAACGAGGTAAAAAGAAGATTTTATGAATTGGAAAAGGGATATGATTTTGTAGTAATTGAGGTAGGAGGAACGACAGGTGATATTGAAAATTTACCATTTTTGTATGCTGCCAGAGATGTTAAAAGAGAACGAGAGGTAATGTACGTGATGGTGTCTTATGTCCCATTTTTAAGAAATGTTGGTGAATTAAAAACTAAACCAACCCAACATGCGATTTCAGAATTGAGATCAGTGGGAATAGTTCCTGATTTGGTAATTACAAGAAGTGAGACAGGTTTAGATTTGCCTCGTCGAGAAACTTTGGCAAAGAGATGCTTTTTAAATGATGAGTCAATTTTTGATGATACAGATTGTGAGTCTATTTATAAAGTGCCCTTAATTTTGGAAAAACAAGGTTTAATGAAGAAAATTAGAAAGCATTTTAAGCTTCGAAAATGTCCAACAGAATTAAAAAACTGGAAAGAGATGGTAAAGAAAATGGATAAAGCAAAAAAGGTGATAAGAATCGCTTTGGTGGGTAAATATGTTAAATCTGGAAAAGGAAATCATAAGGATGTTTATGTTTCTGTGATAGAAGCGTTGAAACATGGAGCTATTACCAACGGAGTAAGACTAAAAATAGAGGCGATCGATTCAAATAATTATAAGATTGGGGATTTAAAAAATTGTGATGGGATAATAGCACCTCAAGGATGGGGGAGTCGCGGAGTTGAGGGAATTATCAAAGCGATAAAGTTTGCCCGGGAAAATAAGATTCCATTTTTGGGACTTTGTTTTGGGATGCAAATGGCAGTGGTAGAAATTGCTCGTAATGTGGCTAAATTAGATGGAGCTAATTCAATAGAAGTAAATCCGAAGACCAAATTTCCTGTAATTTATTTGATGCCGGAACAGGAAAAATATTTGAAAAAACATCAGTATGGAGGAACTATTCGATTAGGTTCATGGCCTTGCAAAATTAATAAGGGGACATTACTTCAAAATATTTATGGCCAAAATTTAGTAAAAGAAAGACACAGGCACCGTTATGAATTTAATAATGAATTTAGAGCACAGTTAGAAAAGGTGGGACTAGTGGTGAGTGGAACAAGCCCGGATGGAAAGTTGGTCGAGGCAATTGAATTAAAAGGTCATCCATTTTTTATCGGAACTCAATTTCATCCAGAGTATCGTTCCCGACCCCTTGACCCGCACCCGATCTTTGTAGAATTTATAAGAATGGTAATGCAAAAATATAAATCTGAAACTGGAAATTAAATATCAAAAATCCCCCTTCGATAAACTCAGGGGGATTTTAGGTTTAAAATAAAATAATTATTTTAATTCGACAGTAGCGCCAGCGGCTTCGAGTTTAGTTTTGGCTTCGGTGGCAGCTTCTTTTTTCATGGTTCCAAGATCGGCGGGACAGGCATCAACAAGATCCTTGGCTTCTTTAAGTCCGAGCTCGGGTTTGAATTCGCGAATAGCTTTGATAACAGCTATCTTGTTGGTACCGGCATTGGTGACGGTGACATCGAATTCACTTTTTTCCTCAACGGGGGCAGTAGGACCCTCCTGCGCTGAAGCTCCGGCGGGCGAAGCGGCAGACATAGCGACAGCTTTAACATCGAACTTTTCTTCGAGAGCTTTGACCAATTCGGAGAGTTCGAGTACCGAAAGTTCAGAAATTTGAGTAAGGATAGTATCTAATTTTTTATCCATTTTTTTATTTTTAAATAATTAATAAATAAATAATAAAGTTAAAATNNCGCCGGTGGGGCATAAAATAAATAATAATTAATTTGTTTCTGTAGCCTTTTTATCAGATAAGGCTTTTAGGGTTAAAACCAGTTGTTGCTGATTGAAACGCATGGCATAGACGAGGCGCTGAAGAGGATTTTTAAGTCCACCAATAAACTGGGCAACAAGGGCTGATTTTGAAGGTAAAGAGATGAATTTTTTTAATTCTTCCAGTGAGAGTAATTTATTATTGTAAATGCCATATTTGAAAAAGGTTTTTTCCTTATTTTTATTAACGACATCGATTTCTTTAAGGGGGGCGATTTCATCAGTGTCGCAATAAGCAATGGCGGTCGGACCAGTTAATGTTTCAGGTAAAGACAGGCCAATTTTGTTTAGAGCCCGGGAAATAAGGGAGTTTTTGATAACTTCCATTGAACCGCCGGCCTTTTTAATATTGGCGCGGAGATTGCTAATATCACCAGCACTAAGACCCTGATATTGAATTAAAGCGGCTGATTTGGATTCGGAGAGTTTAGCGACAACCTGGTCAACTTTTTCTATTTTTTGTATTTTTGGCATAT
>DHGB01000002.1:2938-3443 GCA_002402535.1 Candidatus Shapirobacteria bacterium UBA4809 | reverse complement strand
GGGGATTATACACTAGTTTTGGTGGTTGGCAAAGGGGGATAACTGTGCTAAAATCCCGAAGTTGTAAATTTGATTATTAAAATTCTTGATTACAGAAGAATGTTACTTTTTCTGTGGTAGAGAATTGGAATAATAAAGGAGGTGTAAGTGGACAAAGAAATAGTTCAAGAGACGATTAATAAGTATTCAGCTGGAAATCCTAATCTAAGAACTGTATTGGAGATTGTTTGTCTTTCTGGTAAAGATATTGTTAGTTCTATGCCTAATAAATGGGTTGATTATTTAGGGAGAAGATCGCTTTACGGAGCAAGTAAATTGATTCACCAAAGGATAAGTTTGGATGAAATATTGTCACAAAAAGATGAGTACTGGGGGACTGAAAATGGAAAAAAGGTAGATGTAGCTTTGATAAATTTTATTGAGGACTTAAAAAGTCGGAAGACTAAACAAAACAAATAGGTAGAAATTTTGATTAAAGTGGTGTATAGTCGCTTAAGTTTTTAAA
>DHGB01000002.1:0-2823 GCA_002402535.1 Candidatus Shapirobacteria bacterium UBA4809 | reverse complement strand
CAGGTAAAAAAAGCTGATGTGGTGATGATGGAGATCTCGGGACACAGTACCACAATGGGGTATTTAATTTCAAAATCTCTCGATCTGTGTAAACCGGTGGTAGTTTTTTATAAAAAGGGAACAAAAATACTTTTTTTAAAAGGAATTAATAGCCCAAAGTTAAAATTGATGGAATACGATAAACAAAATATAGAAGATTTGTTAGATCGGGCCATTGAAGAGGCAAAGAAAGAAATAGATGTTCGGTTTAATTTTTTTGTTAGTCCCAAAATTTTGGCATATCTTGACTGGGTAGCTCAAAAAAGAATGATTCCCAGGTCAGTTTTTTTGAGAAATTTAATTGAAAAAGAAATTAAAAAAGAGAAAGAATTTAAGGGATAAAATATTTAATCTTCAATCTACAATTTTCAATTAAGAGTTTTGAGATTTAAAAATAGCTTTTGTTTTTAGCCAGTATTTTGATTGGCGACAGATTTGATTATTAGATAAGTAGTGTTTTAGTTGACCTGATGGAATTAATTCTTTAACTAGTTCTTCGAGAAAAATAGTATTTTGAGAACCCTTGACTAAAATAGTGGCATTTTGAGGTAGATTATTTTTTAAATAATCAGCTGCTTGCCACCAGTACATAAATTTTTGGGCTTTGGAGCCAAAAAAGCGACTGGTTAGAGGACCAACGCTAATTACTTGATCGGTAAAATTAAGCACGGTTTTATAAAGATTTTGATGAGCAAACTTTGAGGCGGCACCCAGTTCACGCATGTCGCCGAGAACAGCTATTTTGGGAGAGGGGTAAGAAGCTAAAAAGCTTAACATTTCGGAAGTGGCCAAGGGGGAAGAATTATAAGAAGAATCGATGATGGTGGAATTATTTAGGCCCTTAAAGATTGATGAACGACTGGGTGGGAGATGAAAATTATTTTTTAAATTATTAATGGCAGTAGAGCTGTCAATCTTAAGAGCATTAGCAATGGCCAGAGCAGCGCCAAGAGAAATATCATAGATATGAGGAAGAATAAAACCCGGAATATCAATTTTAATGGGCTTAATGGCAATAGTATTTTTATTTTTGCTATAGTTTTTAACTAAAGGGTCAGATTTATTAATGATGGCGGTTTTAACACTGCTAATTAATTTAGCCTTCTCCTCGGCTATTTGATCAAGAGAAGAGAAGTTTTCTAAATGGACAGGGGTGACATTGAGAAAAACGCCAATATCAGGTTTCACGATAGAGAGTAGATAAGACATATTTTTAGGGGCAGTAGGGGAGTCAATGCCCATCTCGATGAGATAGATGTCATAAATTTTCCAGTTTGTTAGTAACTTGAAAGGGGTGAGAAGAGCGATTTTAAGCCATGAAACAATTGTAAAATCGGGATTTTTAAAACCGAGAATATTGAGGGGGATACCAGACTCAGAATTGCCGCCATAGTTGGTCTTAACTCTAAAGTTTGGTTTTAAAGCTGCCTCAGTTGCCAAAAGAGTGGAAGTTTTACCGGCTGATCCAGTAATGCCAACGGTAATCAGTTTGGGGTTGAGGAGTTTAACTTTTTTTAATTGAAGGCGGGCAAAAAAACGAAGGTAGTAGAGAAAAAGGAGGGATAAATATTTGGGCACTAAGATAGTTTAACAAAAACCCGCCTAAATGGTGGATTTTAGCTTTTAAATAATAGGTTTATTTTTCAATCAGTACCTTGACTCCTGGGCCCATGGTAGCAGAAAGAACTAGTTTTTTGATCTTAGGAGCTTTGATAACTTTAATAAGCTCGTTGATATTGGCTTCTAATTCTTTTTCAGGCTGAGAGACCTTACCCACAACCAAATGAACAACTGGGGCTTTACTCTCAGTTTTAATAATAGTTTTAGCCACGGCTAATTTTTTCATGGCTTCTTCTGGCTTATCGGTTAAAGTACCATTTTTAGGGTTAGGCATAAGACCCTTGGGACCGAGAATACGGGCAAAGGGTAAAAGTTTTGGCATAGTAGTGGTAGTAGCGATTAGGATATCGAAATTTATTTTTCCGTCCTTAAGTTCGGCCAATATTTTATCATCTAGCAGCTGGATTCTCTTAGTGCCAACTTCTAAATAAGGAAAAGAAATTTCCCCAAGATTGCCAGTGTCGATAACGGTTAGATGAGCTTCTATTTTACCTTCAAATTTGGCAAAAGAAGTTTCTTTGACTAATTTAATTGCCTCTTTTAGGGGGTAAAACTTAAGAACATCAATTTTCTTTTTGGCTGATAAATATTTTTTACCGCGAAGACGAACCGCCTTTGCTACCTTTGTAGCTTCGTCGGTTGAAGCGACTTCTTTAACATTTTTGGGAGTTACTTCAGGATTAGTTTCGGTAACTGTTTCTGAAGCCTTGCGATCTTTGACTTTGCTTAGATCTTCCACCGCAAGTTCTTTTTTGGCCTTTTTGGCTTTTAGTTCTTGAGAGGTTTTGCTCATTTTTTTTAAATTATTAAATGTTCAATCTTCAAACTTCAATTATTGAAGAATGAAGATTGATAATTGATGATTAGTCTGTGATTTCAAAACCCATGGAGCGGGCGGTGCCGGCGACCATGCGCTTGGCAGCTTCTAAATCTTTAGTGTTTAGATCTTCCATTTTGTCGGTGGCGATTTTTTCAATTTGGGCAGCTGATATTTTTCCAACTTTTTCGCGACCAGTTAGGCCGCTACCCTTGGTAATGCCAGTGATTTTTTTAATCATGTCAGTAACTGGAGGTTTTTTGATAATGAAATCAAAAGAACGATCTTCATAGATAGTAATGATTGAGGGAATTAAAGAACTCTTCATATTTTTGGTTTTTTCATTG
>DHGB01000006.1 GCA_002402535.1 Candidatus Shapirobacteria bacterium UBA4809 | reverse complement strand
TGGGGAGATTATTTATGTTGGCAAGGCCATCAATTTAAAAAAACGTGTTTCCCAATATTTTCAGCGAGATGATGCCCTTGGTCCAAAAACCAAAATTTTAGTTTCTCAAATTGCCAGTATCGAGACAAAAACAGTTAACTCCGAAATTGAGGCTTTAATTCTAGAATCGTCTCTCATCAAAAAATATCACCCCAAATATAATTCCCAGCTTAGGGACAATAAATCATATCTTTACATTTGTATTTCTAAATCAAAAATCCCTATAATTTTTACAGCTCATTCCAGTAATTTACCCCAAAATGCCGATATTTACGGCCCCTTTCCTGACGCCTCCTCAGTTAAGTCTCTTTTAAAAACCATTCGTCGCATCTTTCCCTATCGAAGTCAAGAAACTCATCCTAAAACAAAATGTTTATATTGCCACCTTGGTCTTTGCCCAGGGTCCAGTCCTGATCCCAAAATATATCATCAAAATATTATAAAAATTAAAAAAATATTAAATGGACATTTTAAATCACTTTTTCTTTCTCTAAATAGGAAAATGAAAATTGCTTCAAAATCAGAGGATTATGAAAATGCTTTAATTTTAAAAAATCAAATTGATTCATTAAATTACATAGTTTCCGGTTGGCAATCTTTAAAAAATTTATACGCCGATATAAATCTTCCAGAGGATAAGCAAAGTCAGGCTATTGAAAGTCTTGAGACTACATTAAAACCATATTTAAAAATTAAAAATATTCGTCGAATTGAGTGCTTTGATATTTCTCAACTGGGAAACAAATACTTTGTTGGTTCGATGGTTGTTTGGCAAAATGGTGAGATTGATAAAAATGAATATAAAAAATTTAAAATTAAAAACAAATTTAATAAAGTCATTGCGAGGAGCGATGCGACGTGGCAATCTAATGATCCTCTAATGATGAAAGAAGTTGTTTACCGTCGTCTCCGACACCCCGAGTGGGGGACTCCTGATTTAATTGTGGTTGATGGAGGAAAGCCACAGGTGTCTGCTGTTGACAACGTCATTGCGAGCAAAGCGAAGCAATCCATTCCCCTAATCGGCCTAGCTAAAAGAATTGAAACTATAGTTATTAAAAATGGAGATTCTTGGATAGAAATGAACCTTCCGCCAAAATCTCAAGCCCTGCTTTTATTGATGAAACTTCGGGATGAAGCTCACCGTTTTGCTAATAAATATCGTCAGGAATTAATCAGCAAATCTCTCGCTCTCTGATGTCATTTTTCTAATGTGCTCCTTGGCAAAGCTCGTGGTTACAATATCCAGCCAATTTTTACAGACATTTTTATTTTTTGTGGTTAATATTTCGACGACATCACCACTATTTAATTTTTGATCAATTCGAACCATTTTATTATTTATTTTAGCCCCATGGCAATGGTCTCCGAGATCGGTATGAATTCGATAGGCAAAATCGAGAGCAGTTGATCCTTTTGGTAGCTGAATCGTGTCTCCTTTTGGGGTAAAGACATAAACATAGCGGCTAAGCACTTTTATTTTGTAATTATTAACATTGTTATCACTTTTTTGCCATTTAACTAGATCTTTAACCCAGTCTATTCCGAGACCACTCTCGCTATTTTTCCCTAGTTTATAAGCAATGTGAGATGCCGGACCAAACTCATTAAATTCATGCATTTGTCTCGTTCTAATTTGAACTTCAACTGTTATCTTATTTTTCCAGTTCAATGTTGTTTGGATAGAACGATAGCCGTTTGATTTTG
Source organism: Candidatus Shapirobacteria bacterium UBA4809 (assembly GCA_002402535.1). Classification (GTDB taxonomy): domain Bacteria; phylum Patescibacteriota; class Microgenomatia; order UBA12405; family UBA12405; genus UBA12158. The sequence goes on along the minus strand of DHGB01000006.1, from coordinate 2,581 downwards.
GAATGGAAATATAATCATCAAATTCATCCGGTAGATATTTATATCTGGCATGAAGTAAACCCAAAATCGTATAGCAGCTTGATACCGTGTCAGTTAATATTCTAATTCCCACCCTATCACCAATCTTATCCACTTTTTTTCTTTTAATTTTCAAATAAGTGCTGTACAGGCTTTTGATTCGGCTTTGAATTTCAAAATTATTAATATTATTAATTTTAAGCATTTCCTCAATTTCTGTTTTAACGAGAGTTACCGCCTTAATTTCGTCTTTTTCTTGTTTTTTTAATTCTTCGCTTAGCTCAGCGGCTTCCTTTGGATAGAGAATCCTAAAAGCAATATCATCGAGTCTTTTTTTGAAATAATGCAATCCCACATATTCGGCAATAGGGGCATAAATTCCCATTACTCTTTTGGCATATTCGATTTGTTTTTCCTTCGGAAGACTATCGATGGTCAAGCCGTTATGAAGTTTATCGGCCAGTCGGATAATTAAAATTCGAACATCATCAACCGAAGAAAATAAAAATCTTCTAAAAATCTCAACATTGGTGTTGTCAATATTTTTACCGGTGGTTTTATTTTGAACCTCACCTAGTCCCGAGACAAGCAAAGCCACCTCATCCCCAAATTTTTCATCAATTTCTTCAATTGTCGCTGAAGTTTTTTTTAGGCAGTCGTGGATTAGAGCGGCAATTACCGCCTCTTGACCAATTTCCATCTGTGCTATTAATTTTGCCACCCAAACCGGATGTGAAATATAAGGCTCTCCCGACTCTCTAATTTGACCCTCATGAGCCTTATAGGCAAAATCAAAAGCGATTTTTATCTTTTCACTTTCAATCTTATTCTTTTCAAGAACCCCTTTCAATTCTTCCCAATAATCATGATTAAGCTGATTTAAGGATAAATCTAAAATCATGTCGTTAGTTCTGCAAAAATTAATAGCCTATTCCAGTCGGTGCCAATCGGCCAGCAAGTTTGGAGGATGAGTAGTTCTTTATTTTCATCTCGGTAATTCAAAAATTCAACCTGATTTGCCTTGACCACCTTTTTATCATAAACCCGATATTTATATTCCTGGCCGTGATATTTTATAAAAATATCATCGTTAAGTTCAAGCTCTCCCAGCAAATAAAAAACGGGATTGTTCCTTACGTCTTCAATTTCTCGGATCGAAGAATGAGCAAAGATATAGGTCATTCTTCCGATACCACTTCCGGGGCTATCACTATTTTTGCTATGAGCGATTAGATTTTGTTTCAGGACTTTTAGATACTCAGCCTGATCAAAAGGAGACACGTTTTCGATTACTTTAGAAAAAGCTAGTATTTTGGGAATTTGAATAAAAAATTCGTCAGATTGTTGTATTTCTATTTTTTGTTCACCAATTGTTTCAACCTTAGTTTCTGTTTTGATGAACTTGTAGTTATAAAAAGCTTTTAAAAAGGGTGCATATAAATATCCTCCGTAAATTATGGCTCCTAAAAATAAAATATTTCCAAAATAAAAGATAACCCTTTTTGAGGTTGGGGGATTTGAGTAAAGTAAACCATTAGATTTATTTACCCTAATCTTACGATTTTTTGGAACTACCCTAAAAAAATTTAACACTTATATTTGACAAAATTTACCTTCTAGTTTACCATATCACCTGTGACAAAAAATTAACTTGTCACTCTTTATTTCCCTCAGAATCATTACGCTGAGGGCTTTTCGTATAAAGCTATGACAAAGAATCAACTAACCAAAGAAGGTCACGCACAGTTAGTTTCCGAACTAGCCAGCTTAAAAGACTGGGCTGACCGCCTGATTACCAAAATTGAAGAAGTAGCTCAGCCCGACGAGTCGGGAGAGGATTCATTGGTTTCACAGCTAAAAGCAGAGCTAGAAGTAGTTAATTCCAAAATTGCCTCAATTGAATCTGTTTTAGAAAATTTTGAAATTATTTCTGGAAAAAATAATTCTAATACCGTTCAAGTCGGCTCAAAGGTTAAAATAAAAATATTAGGAAACTCTGAAAGAATTTTTTATGTTGTTGGTGAGCTAGAGGCTGATCCAGCTTCCGGTAAAATATCATCTCAGTCTCCTCTTGGTCTGGCCCTAATCGGGAAAAAGGTCAACGAGAAATTTGAAGTTGACGCGCCTGCGGGTAAACTAACCTACAAAATTGTCTCAATAGCTTGATAAAATAAAGCATGTCCGACTTAAGGCAAATTCGTCTTGATAAGCTCGAAAAGTTAAAATCGCTTGGTTTCGATGCCTATCCTCAACCAAATTTAAAGTCAAAAAATAACTGTCTCGAAGCTCAAAAAATGCTTGGCCAAAACGTCGTTTTAGCCGGTCGCCTAATGAGTCTTCGTGGCCATGGTCAAATACTTTTTGGTGATTTAGTCGACAGAACAGGTAAAATTCAGCTATTTTTTCAAAGTGATATTTTAAAAGAGAAATTTGATTTAACCAAACTATTTGATATTGGTGATTTAATTTCTGCTTCCGGTGAGATATTCAAAACGCAGGCTGGTGAAATTACCCTAAAAGTTTCAGATTTTCAAATATTGGCAAAAAATATTCGGCCATTACC
>DHGB01000004.1 GCA_002402535.1 Candidatus Shapirobacteria bacterium UBA4809 | reverse complement strand
TTTCGAATATCATCAAAAAGTTTAGTATAAGTCGCCGGATTTGAACGAGGAGTTCTACCTATCGGCGATTGATCAACGAGGAGGACATCCGATAAATTTTCACAGCCCTCTATTTTGTCATATTCCCCAATAGTGCCGTAATAAGATCCGAGAGTAGCTTTACGGACACCTCCGTAAAGAGTGTCGTGAACCAAAGTTGATTTGCCGGAACCGGAAACACCGGTAACGGAAATTAATTTGTTTAAGGGAAACTCGACATTAATATTTTTTAAATTCCACTGGCGGGCACCGGTAATTTTGATTTTTTGATTATTTATTAAAGGTAGAGGCGCATCGTGATGCGTCTCTACAGGTTTAATGGTTAATTTGCCTGATAAATATTTTCCAGTAATACTATTTTTATTTCTTTTAATGTCGTCTAATGAACCATCGGCGACTATTTCACCACCATTTTTGCCAGCATAAGGACCAAAATCAACGATATAATCGGCAGATTTTATAACGTCCTCGTCATGCTCTACCACCACGACACTGTTACCTAAATTTTTTAGTTTTTGTAAGGTAGCAATCAGTCGATCGTTGTCTCTCGAATGTAAACCAATAGTCGGTTCGTCCAAAATATATAATACTCCAGTTAAGCCAGTACCAATTTGAGAGGCCAAACGAATTCGTTGCGATTCCCCAGAAGATAAAGTGCCGGCTTCTCTCTCTAATGATAAATAATCAAGACCAACAGCTAATAAAAATTCTAGACGGGAGAAAATTTCCCGTTGAATTGAGTCTAAAACTTCTTTTTCTTGAGAAGAATCTAATTTATCGGGTAGATTTTTTATCCATTTAAATAAATTTTCGATTGACAATTGACAAATTTGATAAATATTTTGACCAAGAATGGTGACCGAAAGAGCCTCAGGATTGAGACGGGAAGAATGACATATTGGACAACTCTCTTTGATCATATACTGTTCGAGTTCTTCGCGGACACCTTCGGAGGGAGCATTAAAATAACGGGCCTCGAGCATTCTGGCTTTCCACTCAGGAAATTTGGTTCGATCGATTTGATATTTAGAGCCGAGACCCTTACATTCAGGACAGGCACCCTGAGGAGAATTAAAAGAAAAAAGATGGGGTTCAATTGGAGGTAAGGAAATATTACAAACCGGACAGGCAAAATTTTCAGAATATAATGTCTCTTTAAATTCTTTTGGGTTTTCAGGAAAATCAAAACCAGGGTCATCAATTCTGGATATTATTACTTGACCATTACTAAATTTTAGAGCTAATTCCACATCGTCGATTAAACGACTATAAAGATTGTCAGTATTTTTTAGTAATTCTTTGGAAACAGAAACGCGATCACAAACAGCGTCAATATCATGTTTATTACTTTTAACAATGCCAAAATCGGCATATAAATCAATAATTTTATTGTCAATTCGAAGCCACTTGAAACCTTGTTTGCGAAGATTTTCGACTAAACCTCTAAAATCTCCGGCCTTGTTGCGAACCAAAGGAGAAAGAATTAAGAAGCGAGATGGAGTACTGGATACTTCCTGTTTTAAGGTATTAATTATTTGAGTAACAATTTGTTTGCTGGTTTGGGGCATAACTTCCCGACCACAGTTTGGACAATGAGGGTGACCAATACGAGCAAAGAGCAAGCGGAGATAATCGTAAATTTCAGTGACAGTGCCAACGGTCGAGCGGGGGTTATGGGAAATGGCTTTTTGGTTGATGGCAATTGAGGGAGAGAGACCCTCAATCATGTCTATTTCGGGACGTTTCATGTTTCCCAAAAATTGACGAGCGTAAGAAGATAAAGATTCCATGTAGCGACGCTGACCTTCAGCAAAGAGAGTGTCAAAAGCCATGGAAGATTTGCCGGATCCAGAAACACCGGTAAAAACGACAAATTTATTTTTAGGAAATTCAAAAGAGACGTTTTTGAGATTATTTTCCCTAGCTCCTTTGACGATGATTTTGTCTAGCACAATCTTTTATTATAGACGAAAAGTTTCGGTTTGTCTTCGGGTATATTACTATATAATATGATAAAATGCTGACATGTCTCAAGAAAAAACAAGTTTAGATTGTGTAAGTTGCCCCAACCCTGAATGCAGAATGATTTTTCCTAGAAATGAATTAGTACCAGGATTTGGGGGAGTTTTATTAGTTATTCCCGAACATCAAAACCCATTAACAGGAGCGGTTTGTCGATGTAGCTTTGAAGAAGCAATTGAAATCACAAATACTCGTGCTTCTAAATTGTTTAGAAAATCCTAATAAATAGGAGGATAAGAATCATCGTCCCAGGAAGTTTCAATAATGTCGTGTCCTGCTTTATTTAAATTAGTTCTATTTTCAGTAGATCCATTTTTTTTTAATTCATCGAAAAAATGCCGATAAAATTCTGGTAAATTTTGTAAATTTTTTTGTTTTGGTAAATTTAATTGAATTTTTTCTTTTGCCATATTTTTCTTATTATACTGCCTCAATAAATTTTTATAAGGATTCGATTTCTTTTATTTTATCTCTGAGTTTAATGGCGGATTCAAAATCCAAATCGATGGCATATGTTCGCATTTCTTTTTTGAGCTTGGCAATATGAGCTTTGCGTTGATTTGGAGTCAGAGAGGTGGGATCTATTTCTAAAAGCGGAGTGATAACGACATTTTTGACATTAGCGTCGATGAGACGGGGACGAATATTCTTAACGATACTTTTGGGAATTATATGATGATCTTGATTATATTTTAATTGAATTTGACGACGGCGATTCACCTCTTCAATTGCCTCCTTCATAGCCTCAGAAACTACATCAGTATATAAAATTACCTGCCCGTCAAGATGGCGTGAAGCCCGACCCATGATTTGAATTAGGGAAGAACGGGAACGAAGAAAACCCTGATTGCCGGCATCTAGAATAGCGACCAGAGAGACCTCAGGTAGATCAAGACCTTCACGAAGTAAATTTATCCCAACGAGAACATCGAAATCGCCATTTCTCAATTTGTCAAGAATTTCGGTTCTTTCTAAAGTTTCAATATCGGAATGAAGATAAGCAACTTTTAAGGGCAGGCCGGTTTTTTGAGGATTAGATAAGTAAGTAGCCAGTTCCTCTGACATTTTTTTAGTTAAGGTAATAACTAAAGTTCTTTCTTTTTTAATGACTCTATTTTTAATTTCTTCGATGAGGTCGGGAATTTGCTTAATACTCGGACGAATTTGAATTGAGGGGTCAACAAGTCCCGTGGGACGAATTATTTGCTCGACAATATTATTTTTTGAATCATCAATTTCAAAGGAGGCGGGAGTGGCCGAAAGATAAAGAACTTTGGGAACGCGCTGATAAAATTCCGTCCAGTTTAAGGGACGATTGTCGTAGGCACTTTTGAGGCGGAAACCAAAATCAACCAAGGTTTTTTTTCGAGAATAATCCCCTCCTGACATGGCGTTAATTTGAGGGATGGTGACATGGGACTCGTCGATTATTGTTAAAAAATTATCTCCCCAAAGATAGTGAAAATAATCAATTAGAGTATACGGAGGATCACCACTGCGGCGACTTGGTTCAAAGTAAATAGAATAATTTTCAATACCATTGACATAACCGAGTTCCTCAAGCATTTCCATATCATAATCAACCCGCTGATGAAGGCGGCGGGCTTCTAAGATTTGACCTTTTTTCTCAAAGTCTTTTACTTCCTTGTCGCAGTCACTTTTTATTTTGGCAATAATATTTTTTAAATCAGAGCCACTAGCCCCGACAAATTGTTTAGCGGGGAATAACTGGTAACTTTGTAAATCAAATTCGTGGCCAGAAAAAGGATTGCGTTCGGTAATTTTGGCTATTTTCCCTTCAGGATCAAATTCTAGAATTAATACCCAGTCGGCATAAGAAGGCCAGATTTCGATGCTTTCACCCCGAACTCGAAACTGAGCCCGTTTAAACTCCATTTCACTGCGAATATAAAATAATTTAACTAACTCTTCGAAAAGCTGACGCCGACTCCATAAATCACCTATTTTTAGGGTTAAAGTTTTGCCTCCAAATTCACAAGGATCACCAATATTATAGATACAGGAAACAGAAGCGATCACAATATTATCTTTGCCGGAAAATAAATTGGAGGTCGCTTCTAGTCTTAATTTATCGATAAGATCATTAATTTCCACCTCTTTGGCGATATAGGTATCTGAAGCGGGTAAATAAGCTTCAGGCTGGTAATAATCATAATAAGAAACAAAATAGGAAACTTTATTTTGGGGAAAGAGCTCTTTAAATTCCTGATAGAGTTGGGCAGCTAAAGTTTTGTTGTGAGAAATAATCAGAGTTGGTAA
>DHGB01000039.1 GCA_002402535.1 Candidatus Shapirobacteria bacterium UBA4809 | reverse complement strand
AAAAAAAGTCTAATTAGATTTTAGAATTTAGAATTTTTTTCAGATTATGCCAACCATTAATCCCAATATTGCTATTCTCGAATTCAGGCCAGGTCCGGGCGGTCAAGAATCCGCTCTGTGGATGGGTGATCTAATGAGGATGTATATTCGCTACTGTGAAAAAATCGGCTGGAAAGTCAATTATCTCGACAATGATATTTTAAAAATAAGTGGTTCTGACGTTTTTAATCAGCTTAAATGGGAAACCGGCACTCACCGGGTTCAGCGTATTCCCATCACCGAAAAACATGGTCGAATCCAAACCTCCACTGCTGCCGTCGCCGTTTATCCTCAAATAACTACTAGTGATATTGTTATCAATCCGGATGATATTGAAATGACCGCCTCCCGGGCCGGTGGCAATGGTGGTCAAAACGTCAACAAAGTTTCTACCGCTGTTCGAATCCTCCATAAACCGACTGGTTTAACCTTTTCCGTTCGCCAGGAACGCTCTCAAGAGCAAAACCGAGCTATTGCTATGGATTTACTTAAAGCAAAATTATGGCAGCTCGAAGAAGATAAAAAAACTGAAAAACTGGGCACTACCAGAGAAAAAGTCGGGCTAGCTATGCGGGCAGATAAAATTCGAACCTATAACTACGCCCGAAACCAAATCAAGGATCACCGCCTCGAAAAAAATTTTAATTTAACTAAATGCCTCAATGGCGATCTTTATGATCTCATTCTCGAATTAACAGTCCTCGATCAACCTCTGACTAATCCTTCTTCTCCAAAACAACCTTAACTTCCATTTCTTTTTTGTCTCTCCAAATCTTTAAATTTACACTCTCCCCTATTTTCTTTTTACTAACATGAGTGGCCAGAACTATATTCTCTTTAACAATATTTTTTCCATCAATCTCAAAAATAATATCTCCCACCTTAATTCCAGCTTTCTGGGCCGGACTTCCAGCCACTATTCCCTGAACATAAACTCCCGCTGGCACTTCATTTAAAAGAGCCGATTCCTTAGTAATCATGGCATAAGTTACGCCAAGATAAGGTCTTTCGAATTGTCCGGTACTATTAAAAATATCAATTGACTCTTTGACAATATTTATCGGCAGCGCAAAACCAATACTCTGAGCCGCCTGTGATACCGCCACATTTACTCCAATTACCTGACCAGCCGAATCAAATAAGGGACCTCCGGAATTTCCCGGATTTATGGCCGCATCAGTTTGAATAACATTATCCAACTTCTCCGACCCCAGTAGTCCACTCGAAGCGACTATCCCCCTCCCTAGACCTGAAATTACCCCCTTGGTCACTGTCGAACGAAATTCTCCGAGAGCCGTGCCAATGGCAATCACGGTTTGACCTACCTTTAATTTATCTGAATCTCCTAGTTTTACCGGAGTTAAACCGGTTTTATTAATTTTAAGAATGGCCAAATCATTCACCGGATCACGGTAAATATTTTGTACCTCAACTTCTTCCTCTTTACCAATGATTACCTTATATTTTGCCTCAGTATCAAACACAACGTGTTTATTGGTTACTATGAGTCCGTCTTGACTGATAATGAAACCTGTTCCGATATCCTGCTCAATTAGTTGAGTCTCTGGATTTTGTTTTGGAATATTAAAAAAATCGCCAAAAATATCAAAACCAAAAGGAAAAGAATTTATTACCTGGGTTTTACTAATCGATACTGTGACGACGCTCGGAGTGGCCGCTTCAACGACCTTAGTCACCACCGATTCTTCATCCAGAATCGTTTGATTTTGTTGAATTTGACCTCCACTTCCATCTCTTTTGACTGACCATCTTCCCATACTAAATGACCCCATCAAAACAATCCCTATGCTGACTCCAATTAGTAAAGTTCTAAAACTGTTACTTTTCATCGTAAAATTATATAACTTTATTTCAGAATTTCCAATACAGCTTTATCAAGCTGATTATCTTCTTTGTCCTTATTGTTGATATTCCACTTTTCCTCAACATCGGGAAGAACCCCTTCACCATGAATATTTTTTCCATCAGGCAATAACCATTTGGCAATAGTTACATGTAAACCCGATCCATCGGCAAAATCAACCGGTGATTGAACTGTCCCCTTACCGAAGCTTTTCATCCCAACCAGTTTCCCTCTACCATAGCCCTTAATTGCCCCGGCTAATATTTCTGCCGCTGAGGCCGAGCCTTCATTTATTAAAACAACCAGCTTATCATTCAATAGATTTCCCCGACTAGTATCAACCATATATTTCTCTTCTTTTCCGTCCGCTGACTTTTGGGTTACCACTACTCCATCTTTTAAAAAATCAGAGGCGACCAGGACACTGGCCTGCAAATAACCGCCCGGGTTATTTCTTAAATCAAGAATTATACCCCCATAATCGTTCCCTAACTTCTTTTTTTCACTTATAATATTTTCCACTGCCTTAGGCCAGTCATTGTATATCTGTTCACTAAATTTATACAATTTCACCCAAATTACACTTTTCCCCTCTTTTTTTATCCATTCCGTTTCCATACTGGGAACCACAATATTATCTCTTATTAATTTTACTTCAAAAGTATCTTTTTCTCCCTCCCGATACAATTTCAAAGTGACCTCAGTCCCCACTTTTCCCCTAATAAGTTCAACTGCCTCCTCAAGAGTAATCCCGGCTGTATCTCTATCAACATTATTTTCTTTATCAATAATTTTTAAAATTAAATCTCCAGCCTTAATTCCCGCCCTATCTGCTGGGGTCTTGGCTAGTGGCGCCATCACGGCTAAGCTTTTTTCTTTGTATCCAAGTTGGATTCCTACTCCCCCAAATTCACCGGCAAGATCAGCATTTGAACTTTTATTTTGTTTTGGAGCTAAAAAAACTGTATATGGATCACCCAGAGCCGAGACCATTCCCGAGATTGCTCCATAAGTCATTTCCTCGTCTTTAAGCTTATCTTTTTCTAAAAATTCCTCCTCTAGTTTTTCTTTTACCTTCCACATCAGCGAAAGATCCAAGGCTTCAGTTTTTTGATTGCTGCCTGCCTCTTCAAGTCCCACAGTTTTCCCCACCTTAAAACTAACAAGAGATACTACCGAAAATAAGGCTAAAAATAAAAATATATTTCTTATCTGTTTTTGCATTATTTTATTTTACCTCAACTTATCCCACTCGTCTTTGTTTATTTTTTTGATTGGAATTTCGCTTTCGAGATAATCATCAATTTCCAGGCAGATTATGCCCTTAACCTCGATTACTTCTGCTTTTGTTAATATCCCTTCGTCAAGCTTGACAACCTTAATCACTTTATCCTTGGCTTCATAAGTCAAATCAGATAGCTTTTCAATTTTCTGTCGCCACAGTTTTCCTTTTATCATGCTTCTATCTTACTCTTCGGAAGCAGTGTAAGGCAATAAGGCTAGCTCTCTAGCTTCTTTTATCGCCCGTGACAACTTCCTTTGATGTTTCATACAGACTCCACTTGTTTGAGCTGAGATAATTCGACATCGAGGAGTTAAAAACTCTCTCAATTTTTCAAAATCACGCCAGTTAGGATCTTTTTTACTCTTACAAAAAAAGCAATCCTTGCCCCTACCCTTTAGTCTAATTAATCGATTTCGATCTTTTCTTTGTAATTTTTTCATTTTGTTTCTTCAATGGGTACTTCTTCGCCACCACCAATATCATCAGGGATTACGATATCTTCAATGGCTCCATTATTTAAATCCATGGATTCTTCAGTAACATTAGTTTCGTCAGGGTTAGTATGAGAAGTTGATTGCATCGGAGCTCCTTTATTGTCGAGGATAATCATATCCTCAATTACAATTTCAGAAACTTGTTTTCTCATGTTAGCGGCATCAGTAATTTCTCGATATTGAATCCTCCCTTCAACATAAATTCTTCTGCCCTTGGCTAGGAGCTGAGAACAAAGCTCCGCAAGTTTATTCCACGCTACAATTCGGTGAAACTGAGCATCTTCTTTTTTTTCACCCTGTTTTGTAATCCAAACCCGATTGGTGGCTAGACCAAAAGAGACCACCGCCATTCCCGCCGGAGTGTAGCGCAGCTCTGGATCACGAGTTAGATTACCAATTAACATGACCTTATTTAGACATCGACTAGGCATTTTTATTCCTCTTCTACTTTAAATTTTTAATATTAAATAACGAATAATATTCGTTTCCCGATTTAAAAACAGTTTAAATTCTTTGGATTTTATTGGTTTATTTCCCCCAATGTAAAAAACCCAAAAATCACCTTTTTCCTGACCTTTTATTTGGTAATTAAGAGTTTTACTCCCCATATCTTCGCGCTTTTCAACTTCAAAATCCAAACCTGAAATTTTATCTTCAACCATTTTAATAGTTTTCTCTTTTTCTTTTGACTCGGCTTTGGGATTCAGGACCACAATCACCTCGTACTTGTATTTACTGTCTTTCATCGAAGTTTAGCTTAACATGATTCTTTTAATTTTACAATCATCTTTTGTATCTTCCACTAAATATCCTTCTCTTTTAATCTCTTCCCTCAGTCTATCAGCTTCCGCCCAGTCCTTATTTAATTTCGCCTCCACCCTTTTTTTCACCAAATCCCTAATTTCCTGCGGAATCTCTTCCTCAACATTCTTTTTATCTAAATTTAAACCTAGAACTTTATCAAAATCTAATAAAGTTGCTTTTTTATCTTCTGCCTTAATATTAGATTTAACTAATCCCCAAACTACCGCGATAGCCTCAGGCATGGCCAGATCATCACTAATTTTTTCAATAAATTTTTTCTTCCACTCTTTGTCTATCTTTCCCTTTCCGTCAACGACTGTTATTTCTCTTAACTTCTCAAGTGCCTTTTGAGCAGTAGCCAATGATTCTAAAGAAAAAACTAAACCCTTTCTATAGTGAGAACTTAATACCAGATATCTATAGGCCAGTGGATCATAATTCATTTCTTGTAATTGTTGCACAGTATATCCATTTCCCAAACTCTTACTCATTTTTCCCTTTTTAAGAGTCAGCCAAGCATTATGCATCCAATAGTTGGCAGTTTGGTGACCAAAAGCTCCGTATCCTTGAGCAATTTCATTAGTATGATGTACCCCAATATGCTCAATCCCTCCCGTATGAATATCAAAAATCTCTCCCAAATATTTTGTTGACATGGCCGTACATTCCAAATGCCAACCAGGAAAACCCTCTCCCCAAGGTGATGGCCATTTCATTATATGATTTATTTGATTTGTTACCCAAAGCAAGAAATCCCAAGGACTTTTTTTATCTTCATCAACTTCAACTCTAGCCCCACTATTCATTTCATTTAGTTTTAAATTCGCAAATTTAGCGTAATTCTTAAACTTCCCAGTATCAAAAACCAAGCCTGTTTTTGTTTTGTATGTGTATCCATTTTTTTCAATTTTTTGAGCCATCTCTATTTGCTCTGAAATATGTTCTGTCGCTCGCGGTGAAATATCAGGTTTAATATTTAATAATCTTAAACTATCTACATATTGAACTTCATATTTTTTGGCAATTTCCCATACTGATAAATTTTCTCTTTTTGCCCCCTTTTCTATCTTATCTTCCCCTTCATCAGCATCAGACGTATTATGTCCCACATCCGTAATATTAACCACCCAAGTTACTTCATATCCAACATATCTCAAAAACTTCACCAGTGTATCCCAAATAGTAAAAGCATACATATTTCCCACATGTTGATTCCAATATACCGTTGGACCGCAAGAATAAATTCCCACTTTCCCTGATACAATCGGTTTAAATTCTTCTTTTTTTCTAGTTAAAGTATTGTATAAATAAATTTTCTGGTCCATCTTTAGTCAATTTTACCACCCTTAAATTCACTCGTTTGCGACATTTGACT
>DHGB01000067.1 GCA_002402535.1 Candidatus Shapirobacteria bacterium UBA4809 | reverse complement strand
AGGGGAATATCTTAAGCTTAGTATCTGATACAATTAGACATATTATGATTATTGGCATTGACGTTTCCTCCACTGCCTACGGCACCGGCGTGAGCAACTATACCCTTAATCTGGTTCGCCATCTCCTAAAAAACGACCATCAAAATACCTATAAACTCTTCTTTTCTTCCATGCGTTTACCTCTCCCCAAAGACATTTCCGCTTTAAAAAAACACCAAAACGTTAAGATTTATTATTTACATCTGCCTCAATCACTTTTAGCCTTTCTTTGGAACAAATTACATATTTTTCCCATAGAATTATTTATCGGTAACTGCGATATTTTTCATTGTTCTGACTGGACTCAGCCGCCGACATTTAAAGCCAAAGCCGTCACTACTGTCCATGACCTGGCGCCTTTTATCAATCCCAGCTGGCTTCATCCCCAAATCGTCTCGACTCATCGTCAAAAAATGTTTTGGGCTCAAAAAAAGTGTCAGTCTTTTATTTGTGTTTCCGAAAATACCAAAAAAGATTTATTAAAAATATTTCCCAGAATTAACCCCCAAAAATGCTCAGTTGTCTATGAAGCCGCCGAAGATAAATACGACCACTTTTTAAAACAAAGTCCCGAGTATCAAACCCGCAAAAAAGCCAGCATTGAAAAACAATACGGTCTTAAAAAATTTATTTTATCCCAAGGTACCAGAGAACCGCGCAAAAATTTAACCCGCCTTATCCAGGCCTTTAATCTCTATCACCAAAAACACCCTCATTCTCCGGTCGAGCTGGCTATTACCGGCAAATATGGCTGGGGCAAAGACGTCCTTCACCTCAAAAAACCGTGCATTAAAATCCTCGGCTATATTCCCGAAAAAGACATGGTCGCCCTTCACGCTTCCGCTCTCTTTCTCGCTTACCCCTCTCTTTACGAAGGCTTTGGCCTCCCGGTCATCAAATCAATGAAAGTTGGTGTCCCAGTCCTCACTAGCAATATCTCCTCAATGCCCGAAATTGTGGGTAAATCCGGACTTCTCGTCAACCCCCGCTCGATTGACAGTATTTTTCAAGGCATAAATAAACTTCTCTCCTCAGCCTCTCTCCGAAAACAATTATCAGAGAATGCCAGGGCGGCCGCGGCCAAATTTTCCTGGGACCTGACTGCTATCAAGACTTTAGAGATCTATAGTAAACTAAAATAATGCTAATCGGAATCGATGGCAATGAAGCCAATACAAAAATCCGAGTCGGAGTCGGCCAATATGCCTACCATATTTTATGGGAACTTTATAAACAAAACAAAGACGATCATTATTATATCTATCTAAAAGATAAGCCTCTAAGTGATCTACCTTCTGAAAATAATTACTGGCATTATCAAGTTTTTGGGCCAAAATTTTTATGGACCAAGTTTGCCCTACCTCTCCACCTTTTATTTTCTTCACCAAAAATAAAACTTTTATACTCACCCGGTCACTATTCACCCTCTTTTTCCTCAGTCCCCACCATTCCCACCATCCACGATATCGGCTATTTAAATTTTCAAAAAGAGTTTACCAAAAAAGATTTATATCAACTGATAAACTGGACTAAATCATCAATAGATAGGGCAAAACATATTGTGGCAGTTTCCCAGTTTACCAAAAACGAACTCATCAAAACCTATCAAATTCCTCCGGAAAAAATTTCAATCGTTTACAATGGCGTTTCTGCTCCTCCCAAAATATCTAAACTCACTCTTCAAAAAGTAAAAGCCAAATTCAAAATAAATTCTCCTTATTTTTTGGCCCTCGGCACTTTAAAGCCCAATAAAAATTATCCCTTCCTCATCAAAGCCTTTTCTCATTTTCTAAAGCTCCAAAGCTCTAAAGCTCTTCCTTTCCAATTAGTAATTGCCGGTAAAAAGGGCTGGTTATTTGATGAAATTAAAATCATTCTCCAAAAACTAGGCCTAACCCATGAAGTAGTTTTTACCGATTTCATCAGCGAAGAGGAGAAATGGGCTCTTTACCATGGAGCTATAGCCTTAGTTATCCCCAGTACTTACGAAGGTTTTGGTATTCCCGCCATTGAGAGTCAAATTGTGGGTACCCCGGTCATCGCCAGTTCAATTCCCCCCCTCAAAGAAATCTTAAAAGACAGCGCTCTTTATATCGATCCCACTGACACCGGGAGTCTTATCGCCGCTTTTCAAAAAATATTAGACCCCGATCTTCGGCAAAAATTAATTAACAAAGGTCAACTTCAATCAGCAAAATTTACTTGGAAAAAGTCAGCCGAATCCTTGTCTTTACTCTTTCATCAACTTTTATAATCGACAGGGTATAATTCATTTATGAATCAATATGTCGGCCAAAAAATTACCCCCCAAAACCTCATCCCCAAAATTTTCAACCGCCTCCTGACCATTTTTTCTGAATTTTGGCTCTTAATTTTGAGAGTTGTTGGTTTTATCCCCATTCATTTTATTCGAAAAATCTTTTATTTAATTTCCGGAATTAAAATGCCCTTTAGCAGCACAATTCACCTCGGGGCTAATTTTTTTAAACCGAGTGGCATTAGTATTGGGGAAAATTCTATTATTGGCTATGGCACCTTTCTTGATGGCCGGGGCGGACTAACCATTGGCTCTCATGTCGATATTGCCTCGGAGGTCTTAATTTATACGGATGAGCACGATATAAATTCCCCAGATTTCGGCAATTCCTTTGCCCCCGTCACCATTAAAGATTTTGTTTTTATTGGTCCNNGCCGGGGCCGTCGTTACCAAAAATGTCCCGGATTTCGAAGTTTGGGGTGGAATTCCCGCCAAAAAAATATCCGATCGCCAGCTCAAAGATCCTCAATATAAATTAGGCCGGCCCATGCTTTTTCAATAATGTTTAAAAAAATATTCCCCATCTTAGTTGTTTTAGTTAATGCCTTTTTTCTCGCTTATCTTCTAATTCCCACCCCAGTCTTAAAAGACTTACCAAATAGCGTTAAGTCTGATGAACCAGGAGATACGGTTCAAATGAAAAATGTGACCGCCTTTTATACTAATCTTAGCCGCACCGAGGTCATCAATTTTTACCGCTCAGCCTACACCAGTCCAATTTTAATTCGCCTTAATTACCCCCCAGAGTACGCCAAAACCATCTTTCGCGATACCATGCAAAGCTACTATCTTGAAGAATTTTCGATCCCCTTTAAAGAGTCTCTTTATATCAATGGCTACGAATGGGAAAATGATGTTTTTACCAAACCTGAAAAAAGAGCCGCCAATAAAATGATTTTTAAAGGCATTGAATACAAAAGTAAAATCACCAT